>JALRFG010000087.1 GCA_023253795.1 Methylocystis sp. | reverse complement strand
CGAAACAGTTTGGACCGCCGATAGCGATCGCCTGACGCCGACGCATCCGCTTGCCCTGTCGTGGGATAATGGTCAGGGCCTGATCTTCAAACGCGTGATTTCGGTCGATGATGAATATCTCTTCACGGTGAAGGACAGCGTCGAGAACAAGTCCGGCAAGCCGGTTTCGCTTCACACCTACACCCGCATGATCCGCGTCGGTCATCCGCCTTCCGCCGGTTACGCCGCGCTGCATGAAGGCTTTGTCGGCGTGATCGGCGATAAGGGCGAAGAGCTCACCTACGAAAAGCTGGAAAAAGAAACCGACGCTACGAAAACCTTCAAGGGCGTTGGCGGCTGGGTTGGCTTTACAGACAAATATTGGGGCGCCGTCGTCGCGCCCGACCAGAATGCGCCCATGGAAGCGCGTTATCTGTCGATGGGCGGCGGCGCCGTTAAAACCTATCAGGCTGACGCTGTGAGCAGCGCGGCTGTGACGCTTGCGCCGGATGCGACGAGCTCAACGACCACATATGTGTTCGCGGGCGCCAAGGAAGTCGATACGCTGGACGCCTATAAGGCGAATCCCGGCCTGAAACGTTTTGATCTTCTCATCGACTGGGGCTGGTTCTATTTCATCACCCGTCCGATGTTCCGGTTGATCGACTTCCTCTACAAAATGCTCGGCAACTTTGGTCTCGCCATTCTGGCGGTGACGGTGATCGTCAAGTTGGCGTTCCTGCCGCTCGCCAACAAGAGCTACAAGTCGATCGCCAAAATGAAAGAAATTCAGCCCAAGATCAAAGAGCTGAAAGAGAAGTTCGGCGATGACAAGCACGGCTTCAACATGGCCCAGATGGAGATGTTCAAGCGCGAGAAGGTGAATCCCGCGAGCGGTTGTTTGCCGGTGCTGTTCCAGATCCCTGTGTTTTTCTCGCTCTATAAGGTTCTCGTCGTGACGATCGAAATGCGTCATGCGCCCTTCTTCGGCTGGATCAAGGATCTTTCCGCGCCAGATCCGACGAATATCTTCAATCTCTTCGGTCTTCTCCCGTTTGATCCGACTCACGTCGCCTTCTTCGGCCCCTATCTCGTGCTCGGCGTCTGGCCGTTGCTGATGGGCGTGTCGATGTGGCTGCAGATGAAGATGAATCCGGAGCCGGCGGACGAAGTCCAGAAGATGATGTTCAACTACATGCCGCTGATGTTCACCTTCACCATGGGCGGTTTCGCTTCCGGTCTGGTGATTTACTGGACATGGAACAATCTGCTGTCGATCACGCAGCAGGGCATAATCATGAGCAAGGCTGGCGTGAAGTTCGAATTGTGGGACAATCTTCGCAAGACGTTCCAGCGCGCGTGACGAATGCGCGACGGTCGCCGCTGGTCGGCGGCCGTCGACCTTTCGCTGGTTTTTCATGACACAGTCGCCCCAGCCTGATTTTCTCGAAGATGGCCGTCTGCTTTTTGCCGGCCCATGCGATTTTATTTTCGCCAGCGCGTCCGCGAAGGATTTGCCGCCGCCCGGCGCCTATGAGGTCGCGTTTGCCGGTCGCTCCAATGTCGGCAAATCCTCGCTGCTCAACGCGCTCACTAACCGCAAGACCTTGGCGCGCGTTTCGAATACGCCGGGCCGCACGCAGCAGCTGAATTTTTTCTCTCTGACCGGCGCGACCGGCGGCGACGAACGGCTGCGCCTCGTCGATATGCCGGGCTACGGCTATGCGGCGGTCGGCAAGGAGAAAGTCGCCAGCTGGTCGAAGCTTATGCGCGACTATTTGCGCGGCAGGGTGCAACTGGCGCGGGTTTTCGTGCTGGTCGACGCCCGGCGTGGGATCAAGCCCGTTGATGGCGAGATGTTCGATTTGCTCGATCAGGCCGCCGTTTCCTATCAGGTGATCCTGACAAAGCATGACGAACTGAAGCCGGCAGAGCGGACAGCCGTTGTGGCGGAAACGCTGGAGGCCCTGAAGAAGCGGCCGGCCGCTTACCCCGAGCTGATCTTCACCTCCTCGCAAACCGGCGAAGGCATTGAGACGCTGCGCGGCGCCATCGCCCAACTGCTGTACGAACGAAGGTCTTGAAACTGTCGCGCTGAGGAGTCTAGTTGAGACACTGGCGCGCGCTCCGGTTCGCCGCTCTTGAGGATGGCCCGATATGACCACCGACTCCGTCGACAATGCGCTTCAGCAGGCCCGTATTCTCATGCAGGCGCTGCCGCATATGCTGCGCTACGACGACGCCATCGTCGTGGTGAAATATGGCGGTCACGCCATGGGCGATGATGCGGTGGCGCGTGATTTCTCCCGCGACATGGTGCTGCTCGAACAATCCGGCGTGAATCCGGTGGTGGTTCATGGCGGCGGGCCGCAGATCGGCGCGATGTTGAAGCGTCTCGGCGTCGAGTCGAAATTCGCCGACGGCCTGCGCATCACCGATGGCGAGACGATGGGTATCGTCGAAATGGTGCTCGCCGGTTCGATCAACAAGCAGATTGTCGGCCACATCAATTCAGAAGGCGGGCGCGCCATTGGCTTGACCGGTAAGGACGGCCGGATGCTGACGGCGAAGAAGCTGCATCGCTCCGACGGAATCGATCTTGGTTATGTCGGCGAGCCCGATCATGTCGACACAACCGTGCTCGATCAGGTGTTGGGCCGCGAGCTGATTCCGGTTCTGGCGCCTGTCGCGCAGGGGCCGGGCGGCGCCAGCTATAATATCAACGCCGACACATTCGCCGGCGCCATCGCCGGTGCGCTTGGCGCCAAGCGTCTGCTGTTTTTGACGGACGTGCCGGGCGTGCTCGACAAAAACAAGAAGATCATTGAGGAGCTCAAGGTCGCGGATATTCCAGGCCTCATCGCCGACGGCACCATAACCGGCGGCATGATTCCGAAGGTCGAGACCTGCATCTACGCCATTGAACGCGGCGTCGAGGGCGTCGTGATTCTGGATGGCAAGTTGCCGCACGCCGTGTTGATCGAATTGCTCACCGATCACGGCGCCGGCACGCTGATTACGCGGTGACCGATTTCGCACAGCGTTTTGCGCAGATCGACACATGGGTGTTCGATCTCGACAATACTCTCTATCCGCAGACAGCGGATCTCTGGCCTAAAATCGACGCGCGCATCACGCTGTTCATGATGCGCCTGTTTGGCCTCGACGCCCTGTCGCTGCGCGCGTTGCAGAAACATTATTATCATCGTTACGGCACGACGTTGCGCGGGCTGATGCTGGAGCATCAGATCGATGCGGAGGCGTTTCTGTCTTTCGTGCATGACATTGATAGGTCATCTCTCGATGTCGATCATTCGCTGGCGGCGGCGATCGCCGCCTTGCCGGGCCGCAAGCTGATCCTAACCAATGGCTCCCGCGACCATGCGCTGAAAACCGCGCAGCAGATCGGAATCGACCATCTTTTTGAAGATATTTTCGATATTGTCGCCGCCGATTTCATCGCCAAGCCAAACGCCGGCGCCTATGAGCGCTTTTTCGATCAGCATAACGTCGTTCCGGGGCGCACGACGCTTTTTGAAGATCTCGACCGCAATCTGATCGTGCCGCATCGCCATGGAATGACGACGGTGCTGGTGTTGCCGCCGCCGGGAGATGGGCCGGAGCGCGAGGCCTGGGAGGTGTCCGACGGCTCGGAGCCGCATGTCGATTTCGTCACCGACGATCTGGCGGGATTTCTTGCGCAAATAGTGGCCTCTGGCGATCCGTCGCCATTTGTCGACAAGGGCGGTTGACTCCCCGCGCCACGCGCCTACAAACCGCAAAGCTTTCCAACAGAACCGGGATTATTATGCCGCACACTGGTCTTGAGACCCTCATCACCGCCGCCTTTGAGGACCGCGCAAACATTAACGCCGAGACGCAGGGCGATATCCGCCGCGCCGTCGACAGCGCGCTGCGCCTGCTCGACGCCGGCAAGCTGCGCGTCGCCGAGAAGGTTGACGGCAAGGAAGGTCCGGACGGCTGGAAGGTCAATCAATGGCTGAAAAAGGCGGTGCTGCTCTCCTTCCGGCTGAACGATATGAGCGTCGTCGCCGGCGGTCCCGGCGGCGCCACTTGGTGGGACAAGGTTCCCTCCAAATTCGTCGGCTGGGGCGCCGGGGAGCATACGGCGGCGGGTTTCCGCTCCGTGCCGGGCGCGGTGGTGCGCCACTCGGCCTATATCGCGCCGGGCGCGATCCTGATGCCCTCATTCGTCAATCTGGGCGCCTATGTCGACGCCGGAACCATGGTCGACACCTGGGCGACGGTCGGCTCCTGCGCGCAGATTGGTAAAAACGTGCATCTTTCCGGCGGCGTCGGCATTGGCGGCGTGCTGGAGCCGCTGCAGGCCAATCCGACGATCATCGAAGACGATTGCTTTATCGGCGCGCGCTCGGAAGTGGTCGAGGGCGTGATCGTCGGCAAGGGTTCGGTGCTGTCGATGGGCGTGTTCATCAGCGCCTCGACGAAGATCATCGATCGCGCCACCGGCAAGATCCATATGGGCTATGTGCCGCCCTATTCCGTCGTCGTCTCCGGCAATTTGCCGGGCAAGCCGTTGCCGGACGGAACGCCGGGTCCGTCGCTATATTGCGCGGTGATCGTCAAGACGGTTGACGCGCAGACGCGCAGCAAGACCGGCGTGAATGAGTTGCTGAGGGATTGATGGCGATCGACAGAGAACGGATACGTTTCCTCTACCGCAACGATCAGGGACGGATTGATTCTGTCACCTGGTTACGCGGCGTGCGGACGCTGACAATGATTCTCGTTCCTTTCGCGCTGATCTGGCTGTTTCTCGCGCCCTATACCGATCATGATATTACAACGAGCCCGTTTTTCGTTCCCCAGACGGCGACGGCCTACGCTTTCGCCATCCTCTACGCCTTTGCCGTGTTGCTGGTGGCGGTCAGCTACGTCAATCTTTCGGCCAAACGATTTCGCGATCGTCATTTGTCGCCGGCTCTGGGATACGCCAGCATCGCGCCTTTCGCTGCGCTGCTCGCCGGCGCCGCGCATTGGCTGCAGCCGCGCGTGACGGAAGCGATGGCGCGCGGCTGGGTGTGGGGCGCGGATGCGATTTTAATCGCTGTCGCGCTTTGGACCTTGTATGAATTGGGGCTGCAACCTTCGAAGACGCCATGACCAAGCCCTCGCTTGCTGTTGCGCTGACGCGCGATCTGATCCGCTGCCCGTCTGTGACGCCAAAAGACGCGGGCGCTCTGGATGTTGTCGAGGCGGCGCTGAAATCCGTTGGCTTCGAGACGCACCGGCTGACATTCTCCGAAGATGGCACGCCGGATATTGATAATCTTTACGCCAAACTGGGCGCGGGTCAGCCGCATCTGGTTTTTGCCGGGCATACGGATGTCGTGCCGGCGGGAGATGTTGCGCGCTGGCGCCATGATCCCTTCGCCGGAGAAGTGGTTGACGGCCGGATCTATGGCCGCGGCGCATCTGATATGAAGGGCGGCGTCGCCGCTTTTGTCGCTGCGACGATCGATTACGTCAAAACCCATGGCGCACCGAAAGGCGCGATCTCTTTTCTGATCACCGGCGACGAAGAGGGGCCCTCGATCAACGGCACGATCAAGATGCTCGATTGGGCGCGCGCGCGTGGCGAGCGTTTTGATCATTGCATTGTCGGCGAGCCGACAAATGTCGATGCCCTCGGTGACACCATCAAGATCGGTCGGCGCGGTTCACTCAACGGCGTCATTCGCGTGATTGGCAAGCAGGGTCATGTCGCCTATCCGCATCGGGCGGATAATCCCGCGCCGGTGATCGCCCGTATTGTCGCAGCGCTGTCAGATCATGCTTTTGATGATGGAACGGCGCATTTCGATCGTTCCAATCTCGAAGTAACCTCGATTGATGTCGGGAATCCGGCGGTGAATGTTATTCCCGCGCGGGCGCAAGCGCAGTTCAATATCCGCTTCAATGATGTCTGGACGCTTGAAACGCTGAAAGCGCGCATTCGTTCCGTGATCGCTGAAGCTGCTGGTGCGGCGACGGTGGAAGTTGAGTTCATGCCCAGCAACGCCGTGTCTTTTTTAACAAAGCCCGGCGAATTTTCGACGCTGGTCTCTCGCGCCATCACCGAAGTGACGAGGCTAACGCCCGAGCTATCGACGAGTGGCGGCACATCGGATGCGCGGTTCATTATCCGGGACTGTCCGGCGCTTGAATTCGGGCTGACGAATGAGACGATTCACGCCGTTAACGAAAACGCGCGGATCGCCGATATTGATGCGCTCTGCGCGATTTACCGGCGGGTGATCGAGGCCTATTTTTCTCAGGCGGCGGAATAAATGATGCGCTTTCTGCGGCAGATGGCGATGATGATTGGCGTGATGGCCCTGTTTCTGGCGGACGCGGCCTGCGCCCAGACGCTGACACTCTCTGAAGCCTTGCCGCTGCGCGCTGGGCCAGGAATGCAGTATCGCCTCCTCAAGACCGCGCCGGCCGGAGCCGTGCTTTTGCCCGAGCCGGGCGGCTCAAAATGGACGCGCATCGATTATGATGGCCATAGCTATTACGCCGATACGCAACAATTGAACGCGGCATCCGGCGTCGCCGCGTCAGCGGAGACATTGCCGACTGATCCGACCTGCGATTACAGCTATCCCTATTCGGGCAGCAATGTTTTCTTTGACCGCCCGCTCGCCACGTTGCGCCACAGCGATCCGCTCGGCGCTCTTTTTGGCTATCATCGCCGCAATCCGTGCTGAGAGCAGATAATTTCTGATTTAAGTTTTCGCCCGGCGCAACATCCCTGCGTTTCGATCACTGCCGACGATACACATTAATCAATCGGTTTTTTCAACGGAGAGCGCAAAGCGGCGGCAATGTTCGAGATATCCGCCCTCGTGACTCATCAGCAGAGAGACAATCGACGACCATAGCCATGATGGTGCATCCAGTGATTTTGATCGTGATTTCTGCAGATCGGCCTGCCAGTCTTTCCGCGCCTCCCGGCTCATTTGCCGGGAATGCGCGCGTCCGACGACTGTCGCAAGATATCGGGATGTCTTGGTCGCTTCCTCAGCGGAGAGATGCTCCAATTCAAGTTTGAGATCCTGAGGCAGCAGTTCGCGAATAAAAACCGATTTTCCCTGAAGCTGTCCCGAGCGCATGCGTTGTCCCAGATAGGGAGACAGATTGCGTGCGCCCTCGACAATGCGTTCGCCATGATCGGCGGGAATGCCGGTGTTCTCATATCCCGGCGCGGCCGCGTGCGCCGCCTCTTTGATATCCATGAGACAGTATTCGAGATCAACGCCCTTCTCGCCAACGGCGAGTAAAACGGCGTAACGCAGCAGGCCCAGAGAGCTGCAGCCTTTCATCCAATAGGCTGCATCAACGAGTTGAACGGACGCATCATCGTCGCGGGACCAGAGATTTGTCGCCAGCTCTTTAATTTCAGCGATGTGAAAAAGCTGGTCGATCTCCTTCTTCTCCGCCTTGTCCAGACTCCAGAATCTTTTTCCGATCGGGATGGCGGGGCTGGTGTCGGCGATGCGTTCACGCGCCAGATGTTTCCAGGTTCTTTTGTTGGATTTTCGGATCAATTCACGGATAGTGTCCGGCAGGTCTTCATCATCCTCGCCGTCCCAGTCAGGTTCGAAGGCCTGTTCATAGCCATCCACCATGTTCTCGATCATGCGTGCGGTCATCACGCCGGGCAGGTCTGATCCGCGCGCCGCAGACGCCAGAGAAAGGCCGAGGCGGATGAGATCATGCGCCGGGTTCCCGATCACCGTTTGATCGAGATCGCGGATCTGCATCTGGATGCGGCCCTTGGAATTGGCGATGGGTCCCAGATTGCCAACGTGGCAATCGCCGCAGATCCATGTTGGCGGCCCCTCGGGCAGGGCGCCTCTTTTTTGTTG
>JALRFG010000086.1 GCA_023253795.1 Methylocystis sp. | reverse complement strand
TGATGACACGCCGATCCTCGATTTTGCCAACCAGGTCCTGCACGGTCGGATGATCAAGGCACATCACCGCAAAACCGTAGAAGGGCAGGTTTTCAACGAAGGCGCGGAACGCATCCTTAATCGCGTCGAAAGTTCCGAAATGATCGAGATGCTCGGGATCGATATTGGTGACGATCGCCACATCGGCCGGCAGCTTGAGGAAGGTGCCGTCGCTTTCATCGGCCTCGACCACCATCCAGTCGCCGGCGCCCAGACGCGCATTGGTGCCATAGGCGTTGATGATGCCGCCGTTGATGACAGTCGGATCAAATCCGCCCGCGTCGAGCAGCGTCGCGACGAGCGAGGTTGTCGTCGTCTTGCCATGCGTGCCGGCGATGGCGACGCATTGCTTCAGTCGCATCAGCTCGGCGAGCATTTCGGCGCGGCGCACCACCGGCAGACGCTTCTCGCGCGCAGTGACCAGTTCGGGATTATCGCGCTTGATCGCCGTGGAGACGACGACGACGGCGGCTTCGCCCAGGTTTTTGGCGTCGTGGCCGATATGAACGGTCGCACCTTTTTCGGAAAGCCGCTTCACATTGGCGTTCTCGGAGGCGTCGGAGCCCTGCACCTTGTAACCAAGATTGAGCAACACTTCGGCGATGCCCGACATGCCAATGCCGCCGATGCCGACAAAATGAATGGGGCCGAGATCGCGCGGCAGTTTCATACCTGTCTCCGTTCCAGATCGCGTCCCGCTGCGACGCTTAAGACGACATCCGCCAGGCGCTCGGCGGCGTCGGCGACGCCGACGCTTTTCGCCGCTTGCGCGCGACGCGCCAGTTCTTGCGGCGCCGCGAGCCATTCGGCAAGCCGTCCGGCCAGAAAAGCCGGGATAAAATCGCTTTGGCGGACCATTTCAGCGGCGCCCGCTTCAGCGATCATTGCGGCGTTCGCCGCCTGATCCCCATCGAGCGACTGCGGCAGCGGCACAAGCAGCGACGGACGCCCGATCACCGCCAGCTCCGTCACGGTCGAAGCGCCGGCGCGCGCGATCACCACATGCGCGGCGGCGATGCGCGCCGGCAGATCGGCGAAGAAAGGCGCGATCTCAGCCTCGACGCCAGCGGCGGCGTAAATCGCCTGCACCCGCTCAACATCCTCAGCGCGCGCCTGTTGCACAAGGCGCAGACGCGCCCGCAATTCGGCCGGCAACGCCGTGACGGCCTCCGGCACAATATCCGACATCACCCGCGCGCCCTGTGAACCGCCGGTGACGAGCAGACTCAAAACCCCGCCTTCAAAGCCCGGATAGGGCTGACTGGCCACGGCGAGAACGCTGGGGCGCACAGGATTGCCCGTGACGACAAGTTTGGATTGCAACGCCGGCGGCACATTCAGATTGGGCAGGCCGGCGGCGATTTTATCGACGCGGCCGGACAAAAAGCGATTCGCCTTGCCCATGATCGCATTCGACTCATGCAGCACGGTCGGGATGTGCAGAAAATTCGCCGCCAACAGCGGCGGCACGGTCGGATAGCCGCCGAAGCCGATCACGGCGCGCGGCTGCGCCTTGCGCATGAGGCTCACCGCCTGCGCGGTTCCGGTCGCCAGTTGCGCAACGGCGACGGCGCGCGCGATCAGACTGCCGCCACGCGGCGTCGCCGACGGCAAAACATGCATGGCGCGCGCCGGAAAACTCGCGCCGTAGCGCAAGGCGCGATCATCGGTGACGAGTTCGACCGTCGCGCCGCGCGCGGTCAGCGCATGCGCCAGCGCTTCAGCCGGGAAGAGATGGCCGCCGGTGCCGCCGGCGGCGAGCAAGATCGATTTGTCGCTCATGTCAGGCCGCCGCCGGCTGCGCCATGGTCGCCGCCGCGACCTCGGTCAGAACCCGCGTGCGCGGACGACGACGCGTCACCGCCAGCAGAAAGCCCATGCCCAGAGACAACGAGATCAACGACGATCCGCCATAGGAAACGAAAGGCAGCGTCATGCCTTTCGCTGGCATGAGATGCACATTCACCGCCATGTTGATCAGGCTTTGCAAACCAAACAGCATCACCAGACCAGCCGTTGCGAAACGGCAGAACGGATCTTCATTGCGCGCCGCCGAGAACAGGCCGCGCAGCACGATGAAGGCGAAGATGCAGGCCAGCGCAATGCAGACGACGACGCCGAACTCCTCGCCAATCACCGCGAAAATAAAATCGGTGTGCGAATCCGGCAGAATGCGCTTCACGGTGCCTTCGCCCGGCCCCTTGCCGAGCCAGGAGCCGGCGATGAAACTCTCCAGCGCCGTTTCAGACTGGAAATCGCCCGGCACGCCCGCCACCGTGGGGGGCGGCTGGAGAAAGGCCTCAATACGCGAATGAACATGCGGCACGAATTTATAGGCCAGCAAAGCGCCCGCCACCGCGACGCCGCCAAGACCCACCACCCAGAACAGATGCAGGCCCGCCATGAAGAACAACGCGCCCCAGACGAGGCTGATGAGCATGGTCTGACCGAAATCGGGCTGCAAGATCAGCGGCGCGATGGTGAGCGGAAAAAGGATCAGCGCCAGTAGATTGCCAGGCACATCCTTGCGCCGCGCGCCTTCCGAAAACGCCCAGGCGACGACAACGATAAAGGACGGCTTGAGGAATTCCGACGGCTGAACGCCAAACAACCAGCGCCGCGCGCCTTTGACTTCCTGCCCGAAAAACAGCGTCGCGATGACAAGCGCCAACGACAGAATGAAAACGATCAGCGCGACGCGACGAACATGGCGCGGCGACAGGAAAGAGGCGCCAATCATCACCGCCAGCGCCGGCAGCAGATAGGCGACCTGTCGATTGACGAAGTGGAACGTCGCCAGATGCAGACGCTCAGCCACCGGCGGACTACCCGCCATCGAGAACACCAGCCCGCAGACGATCAGCAGAATGATCGCGGACAATAGCCAGCGATCAATTGTCCAGGCCCAGTCGGAAAAAGCAGTCCGTTCCGCGCGCGAAATCATGTCCGTCCCCCTCCCCGCGCCGCAAGAACGGCGGGCAATCCCTGCACAAGGCTGCGAAAGGCGTCGCCACGCGCCTCAAAATTGGCGAATTGATCGTAAGAAGCGCAGGCCGGCGACAGCAGCACCACCGGCGCCGGCGCGTCGCCTTCAAGCGCGTCGCAAGCGGCGCGCGCCGTCGCGACATCGAGCGTCTCACAGCGCTCATAGGGCAATGCGCCCTCCAGCGTGCGCGCGAAATGATCGCTCGCCTCGCCAATCAGATAGGCTTTGCGAATACGCGAAAAATATCCGCGCAGGGGCTCGACGCCTCCTTCTTTCGCCTTGCCGCCGATGATCCAGTAGATGTCGGTGAAGCTGGCCAGCGCCTTTTCCGCCGCATCGGCGTTGGTCGCCTTGGAGTCGTTGATGAACAACGTCCGATCAATGTGACCGACTTCCTCCATGCGATGCGGCAGCCCGGGAAAGCTCTGCACGCCCCGCCCGATTTCATCGTCTTCGAGGCCGCATTCCCAGCCGACGGCGCAGGCGAAGGCGGCGTTTTGCGCATTATGCGCGCCACGCAAGGCGCGTGCGCCGGCGAGCGGCGCAATTAGTTCGGCTTCTTCCGGCGCATGCCCCTCTTCGCGGAAATAAATCGCGCCCTTCTCGACATAGAAGCCCCAGTCGAGCGCACGGACCGCCGAAACCGGCATCACCCGACGCTCATCCGACTCCTCGTCAACGATACGCTCGGCGAAACGTTCAGCAAGGCGCGCGCCAATCGCATGCGTATAAGAATCATCAACGCCGATAAGCGCGACTTCAGCGCCGGCGACAAGACGCTCTTTGACGGCGGCGTAATGCGCCATCGTTCCATGGCGGTCGATATGGTCCGGCGTGAGATTGATCAGCACGCCGATGGTCGGCTTCAGCGACGGCGTCAGATCGATCTGGAAAGAAGAGCATTCGATGACGTGAATGCGTTCGTCCGACGGCGGCTCCAGATCGAGGATCGGCACGCCGATATTGCCGCCCAGCTGCACATCGCGACCGGCTTCACGCAATATATGCGCGATGAGCGCCGTCGTCGTCGATTTGCCATTGGTGCCGGTGATGGCGACGAAGGGTGCGCCCGGTGCAAGCGCGGCGCGCTCGCGACAGAAGAGTTCAATGTCGCCGATGATCTCGACGCCCGCGGCACGCGCGCGCTGCGCTGTCCAATGCGGCTCGGGATGCGTCAGCGGCACGCCCGGCGAGAGGATGAACGCATCATATTGCGACCAGTCGCTGCGCGCGAGATCCTCAAGCGTGACGCCCTGCGCCACCGCCTTGAGGCGGCCGGCTTCGCCGTCGTCCCACGCGCGCACATGCGCGCCGCCGGCGATCAGCGCCTTGGCGGTGGCGAGCCCCGAACCGCCCAGGCCGAACAGCGCAACCGTCTTGTCCTTGAAAGTTGTGACCGGCGTCATCGACTTACCTCAACTTCAAAGTAGCGAGGCCGGTGAGGGCAAGGATGAAGGCGATGATCCAGAAACGGATGACGATCTGCGGCTCTTTCCAGCCCTTCTGCTCGAAGTGATGATGGATCGGCGCCATGAGGAAAATGCGCTTACCGGTGAGCTTGAAATAAAGCACCTGAATGATCACCGACGCGCCCTCGACGACGAAAAGTCCACCGACGATCACCAGCACAAACTCTTGTTTGACGGCGACAGCTACAGCGCCAAGAAAACCGCCAATCGCCAGAGAGCCCGTATCGCCCATGAAAATCTGCGCCGGCGGCGCGTTAAACCACAGGAATCCTAGCCCGGCGCCAATGAAAGCGGCGCACAGAATCGTCAGCTCGCCAACGCCGGCGACATAATTGACGCCAAGATAGTTGGAGAAGATCGAATTGCCGACGAGATAGGCGAACAGGGCGAAAGCGCCGACCGCGATCATCGAGGGGACGATGGCGAGGCCGTCCAGACCATCAGTCAGATTGACGCAATTGCCGGCCGCGACAATGACAAAGGCGCCAAAGACCAGAAACCACGGGCCCAGCGAGCCGACATAGCCTTTCAGCATCGGCAGCGCGATTTTCGACATATTCTCGCCGCCCACCTGCATCAGAAAATAGCAGGCGGCGCCAGCGATCATGAATTCAAACGCCAGTCGCGCCTTGCCGGAAAATCCGGCGTGCGACTGTTTCGTCACCTTCAGATAGTCGTCGTAAAAACCCACCGCGCCAAAGGCGGCGGTGACGAACAGAACGATCCAGACGTAATAATTGCGCAAATTCGCCCACAACAGTGTTGCGGCGAAAAGACCCGACAGGATCATCAGCCCGCCCATCGTCGGCGTGCCTTTCTTGGTGAGCAGATGCGAAGACGGGCCATCCTCGCGGATCGGCTGCCCCTTGCCCTGCTTCAGACGCAGGGCGTCAATGATGCCAGGCCCGAAGAAGAACACGAAGAACAGCGCCGTCGCCGCCGCCATGGCGGCGCGAAAGGTGATGTAGCGGAAGATGTTAAACGGACTAAACAGATAGGCGTAGTCCGCAAGTAACGTCAGCATTCCGGTTTCCTCAGTTCGCCGTTTCCGGCGCGTATTTCTGCTTGAGCGCAGCGACGATCCGCGACATGCGCGAACCATTCGAGCCCTTCACCATCACCACATCGCCCGGCCGAATCGCCGCCAGAACGACTTCCTCGAGCTCCAGCGCCGTGCGTCGATGCGCGCCCCGCATCGTTTCCGGCGCAGCGTAGAACAGACGCGACATCAGCGGTCCGGCCGTGAACACTTGATCGATATGCGCAGCGACAAGATCCGGCGCTACGCCGGCATGCAGATCCGCGCCCTCGGGACCGAGCTCAAGCATATCGCCGAGCACGACGACACGACGTCCGCCCCGACCCGGCTCCGCCGCGCCGAGCTGCTCCAGCGCCGCGCGCAAGGACGTCGGATTGGCGTTGTAGCTTTCGTCGATCAGCGTAAAGCTTCCCTGCGGCGTATCGATCACTTCACGCTGCCCGCGTCCCGATGGCGGCGAGAAAGTCGCCAGCGTCGCCGCCGCCTGCTCGGCGCCGATTCCAAAGACTTCCGCAATCAGCAGCGCCGCCAGCGAATTGAGCGCGATATGCTTGCCCGGCGCGCCGATCACATATTCGATCCGCTTGCCAAGAATTTCCGCCTCGACTGCACCCGCTTCGCCAATCGCGCGATAGGAGAGCAACCGTGCATCCGTCCCATGCTCGCCAAAGATGAAGATATGCTCGGCATAAGGGGCAGCGGCGGCGGCCAGTCGGTCACTAAGCGCATCATCGCCATTGATGATGGCGACGCCGCCCGTTTCGAGACCGGTGAAAACTTCCGCCTTGGCGTCAGCGATGGCTTCGATCGATTCAAAATTTTCAAGATGCACGGCGGCGACGCGCGTCACCACGGCGACATGCGGACGCACCTGCGGAACCAGCGTCGCGATTTCACCAGGATGGTTCATGCCGATTTCGAACACGCCATAAGCGGCGGTCTCTGGCATCCGCGCCAGCGTCAGCGGCACGCCCCAGTGATTATTGTAGGAGGCCACGGAAGCATGCGTCTCGCCGAAATGCTCCAGCATCAGCCGCGTCATTTCTTTGGTCGAGGTCTTGCCCACTGAACCGGTAATGGCGGCGATATAGGCGCGGCTGCGCTCACGCGCGCGCTGACCCAGCCACTCCAGCGACTGCTGCACGTCGCGCACGACGAACAACGGGCCATAGCCGTAAAATTCCGCGGCGTGCGCTTCGTCGATCACAGCGGCGGCGGCGCCCTTCTCCAGCGCGGCGTGAACAAATTCATGACCATCGCGGGCGTCGCCGCGAATGGCGAAGAACAGATCGCCCTTGCGCAGCGTACGCGTATCGATCGAGACGCCATTGGCTTCGCGCGCGAGACCGCCGCTCACCCGGGCGCGAAGCGCGCCAACCAACGCCAGCCCTGACCACAAGGGTTCCCGGCTCATGAGCTCATCTCCTGTAAAGCTTCCGCAATCGCTTCGTGGTCTGAAAAGGGTAGTGTTTGATCGCCGATAATCTGGCCGGTTTCATGGCCTTTCCCGGCCACAACCAGCGCGTCGCCGGCGCGCAGTTCTTTGACGGCGGCGGCGATGGCGGCGCGACGGTCGCCGATTTCGCGCAGGTCGACAGCGCCAGCGCTTTTGGCGCCCTCGATAATCGCCGCACGAATCGCCTCCGGCGCTTCGCTGCGCGGATTATCGTCGGTGACGATGACAATGTCGGCGTCGCGCGCTGCGATTTCACCCATCAATGGCCGCTTGCCGCGATCACGATCGCCACCGCAACCAAACGCCACGATCAGCCGGCCGCGCGTTAGCGGCCTAAGCGTGGCGAGAACTTTCTCCAGCGCATCCGGCTTATGGGCGTAATCGACAAAGACGGGCGCGCCATGGCGCGCGCCGACGCGCTCCAGACGTCCCGGCGCGCCTTCCAGATGCGCCAAAGATGCAAAAACCCGCGCGGGCGCGTCGCCGCTGGCGATGGCGAGGCCGGCCGCGACCAGCGCATTCGAAACCTGAAAAGCGCCAGCGAGCGGCAGCACGATCTCGTAATCAACGCCCGCATGACGCAGAGTCATGGTTGTGGAGTCGGCGGCCGGCGTCGCCTTCAACAGCGCGATCGCCGCGCCCCTGGCGCCGACATCGATCACTCTCAACCCACGCGCCTTGCAAATCTCGATCACGCGCGGCGCGACATCGCTGTCGGCGTCGATCACCGAAGCCTGGCCTGGCGTGAGCAGATGATCGAAGAGACGCATCTTCGCGGCGAAATATTCCGCCATATCCCGATGATGATCGAGATGATCGCGCGAAAAATTGGTGAAGCCGCCGGCGATCAGACGCACGCCGTCAAGACGCCGCTGATCAATGCCCAGTGACGACGCCTCCATCGCCAGATGAGTGACGCCACGCGCGGCGAGTTC
>JALRFG010000085.1 GCA_023253795.1 Methylocystis sp. | reverse complement strand
ATTTGCTGCGCTCGCCGAGCATGCGCCATTGGCGGACTATGCCGACACCGCCGCCAATGATCCCGCCTATCTTGTTTACACCTCCGGCACGACCAGCCGGCCCAAGGGCGTGCTGCACGCCCATCGCGCGGCATGGGGACGACGTCCGATGCGCGCGCACTGGACAGGGCTTGGCCCCGGCGATGTGATGCTCCACGCCGGCGCCATCAACTGGACCTATACGCTGGGCGTCGGCATCGTCGATCCGCTGTCGGCGGGCGCCTCGGTGGTTCTCTATAATGGACGGCCCGATCCGGCGATCTGGGCGCAATTGATCGCGACATATGGCGCGACGATTTTCGCCGCCGTGCCGGGCGTTTATCGCCAGATTCTCAAATATGGCTATCCGGAAAGCGCCGATCTGTCGAGCCTGCGGCATGGCCTGTCCGCCGGCGCAGCCCTGCCGACAAGCCTGCTGGAGGAATGGCGGGCGCGCACCGGCAAGGAGATCTATGAAGCCTTCGGCATGAGCGAAATCTCGACCTTCATCTCCAGCGGCCCCTCGACGCCGGTGAAGGCGGATTCACCCGGTCGTCCGCAACCGGGTAGGGTGGTCGCCGCTTTGCCGCCGGAGGCGGGCGAGACGCCGGTGCCGCTCGGCGAAACTGGATTGCTCGCGATCCACCGCGATGATCCCGGCATGATGCTTGGCTACTGGAACCGGCCCGAAGAAGAGCGTGAGGCGTTTCGTGGTCCCTGGTTCGTCTCCGGCGATCTCGTGGAATTCGACGCCGACGGCTACATGTGGCGACATGGCCGCGCCGACGAAGTGATGAACGCCGGCGGTTTTCGCGTATCGCCGGCGGAAGTCGAAAAATGCCTGCTCACCTTCGATCATGTCGCGGAAGCGGCGGTGGCGGAACGACCGGGACGCGACGCCGAAAGCACCATTATCAAAGCCTACCTCGTGATGCGCGATGGCGCGGCCGCCGATGAGGCCGCCGTTCTGGCTTATTGTCACGCACATCTTGCCGCCTACAAACGGCCACGCGCCGTGATGTTTCTCGACGCGCTGCCACGCAACGCCAACGGCAAACTGATCCGCAAAGAATTGCCTTAAAAGATTTGCGCCGACGACGCGGCGTCGGCGTTACGATTCCCCTGTCAAAACTGACTGCAAAATGAACGGCGCCGCCACATGCCGTTCAGGATGCGCGCGGCATAGTGGGCACATCAAGCCGTGAATCGGCGATGTCGCATCTGTTTGGCGCCAGCAAAATCTCTGACGCTTTCGCTATCCGCCGCCGCGTCCCGCCCCTCTCGCGCAGCGGTGGATCAGGAACCTCCCGGAGAAATCCGGGAGGTTTTCCCGTTTTTCGCCCCATTTTTCCCCCTGAGATGCGACGTAACCCATT
Source organism: Methylocystis sp. (assembly GCA_023253795.1). Taxonomy (GTDB): domain Bacteria; phylum Pseudomonadota; class Alphaproteobacteria; order Rhizobiales; family Beijerinckiaceae; genus Methylocystis. Next base: position 6,660 of record JALRFG010000085.1, on the reverse strand, counting down.
GATCAAACCCAACGCCGCCGAATTGCGCTCTTATGACGCGTCGCTGATTACAATCATAATATACTGATATATATAGTATTTTATCTTTTTTAATCGTCAGCCGACAGAAATCTTGAAAATTTTGCTGATGGCCCTACGCGACCTTCGTTCTGTCAGCTAGAATGGCCAGTGCGGCATTAAACAATAACAAAACAACGCCCATCAAGAAATCCGGGGGGAACGACTTTGACTTTAGCCTTTGAGGAAGGTTCCGACAGTCACGCGCATGGTCGGGATGCAAAAGCGCTGGCGCGGCGCATGGCGGCTCTCAAGGCCGAAGCAAAAGATAAGGGATATTTCATCGTTCCGCTCTGGGAGCAGGTTTTTCGCATCTGCGAATTGCTCCTGATGCCGGCGATCGCTTTCGCTCTGCTGACGCAGGGCGGTCTCGCTGCGGCGCTCGGCGCGATTATTCTCGGCGTGCATTATCCGCGCACCGCCTATCTGTCGCACGACATCGCTCATGAGCAGTGGGGACCGCGCAAGGGACAATATGCGCAGTTCATGTTCCTGCTCGCCGAGATCACACAGGGCTTCGGCCCGACCTGGTGGGTGGAGAAACACGAACTGCACCATGCGTTCCCGAACGCCTGCAAGGCTGACGCAGAAGGCAAGCTTGTGCCGATAGACGGCGATATCGACGCGCGTCCCTTCATCGTCTGGGACAAGGCGCTCGCCGATTTCAATCTGAGCTCTGAATCGCCGGCCGGCCGCGCTTTCGCGCTGATGCTGGCGCGCATTCAGACGTTCCTGTTTTTCCCGATGCTGTCGATCGCGCGCTTCAACTGGAGCTACCAAAGCATAGAGGTCGCGTTCCGCAACGGCAAAACGCTGGAAGGCGTCCTGTGCATCGCGCATTGGGTGCTGGGTCTGACGCTCGCCGGCTATCTGACGCCCGACGCCGCATGGACCGGCTGGGTCTGGTTCATCGTCGCCCAGTTTATCGGCGGCACGATCCTCGCCTGCGTCTTCGTGCTCAGCCACACCGGCATGGATGTCTACGACGCCAACGACGCCGAGGGTTTCTACGATCGTCAGGCGCGCTCCACCCGCGATACGCCGACGTCGGCGTTTTTCGACTGGCTGGCCGGTGGCCTCAATAGCCAGATCGAGCATCACATGTTCCCGACCATGGCCCGGCGCAACCTCGCCCGGATGCGGGAGCCGACCCGTCAGGCGATGATCGAATGTGGCTACAGCTATGATTCGATTAGCAATCGCGAGGCGATGAATGAGGTGATGCGCGCGCTCAGGGAAGCATCCGCCGCGATGGTGACCACCGCCGCCGCGCGTAATACGCTGCGCGCGCCGGAGTTTATGGGCTAAGCCCGATCACGAGACAAAAAACAAAAACCGGGCGGATCCAGATGGAGCCGCCCGGTTTTTTTATCCCCGGAAGAAGAGGGCCGAATTACATCGGCCGCAGTCCGAGCCCTTTGCCGACCGCGCCATCCCGACGCCAGACATTGTCGTCGCCGCGCAAAAGCTCCAGCTTGTGGCCCTTGCGGGCCGTCAGAATGATCTTGCCGGCGTCGCCTCTCCAGCTCATCGGATCAAACACCACAATGCCATTGTCCCGGCAGGCCGGCGCGAGCTGCGCCTTGCCGCCCGGATTGAGCGTGACCATGCAGTTCGTATCCTTGTCGTCGCGCAGGACGGAGTAGCGACCGGCCTCAACGCCCTTGCCCCCCGGGGCGGCGCGACTGGCCGCCAGAACCGGCGCAATCGCCGCGACAGTGAATATGCCGACGGCGACGCCGCCCAGAAGAAGGCGGCGGGGGGATTTGAGCGTCATAGGCGGTGCTCCAATATTCAACTAGGAATTGAGGGAGACTTCCGCCTCCCGCCAGTCATTCTTTCAGACCCGGCCGACGCCGGACTGATCTTTGACGCCATAATAGGATTTGTAGCGCCCGTTAAGTGACACATGGCCTCAAAAAGTGTGGAATTCAATTATGGATCATTGATTCGCGTCGCCAATAACGGCACACAGCTATCAAAATCTCAATAGATCACCGGCAGGACGCCTCCCTTTTATGAGCGCAGCAAAAGCAACCGCTTCAGCCTATGCCGTCGACGAGAAGCGGCGCACCCATGAACCGTCGATGGAGGAGATCCTCGCATCGATCCGCCGGATTATTTCCGACGATCAAAACGCCCGCTTCGATGACGCTCTGTCCCGGCCGGAACCGGCCTATGACGACGAGATTACGTCAGAAGCCGCCGATCCGCACGCTTATGATCAATCTGCGGCCGAGGACGTCCAGCCAGACCCCGTTGAAGAGCGTCGCGACAATATTCTGCGCCAGTTGAAAGCCTCCAGCGAGGCGCAAAGCCGCGGCGCGTTCCGCCAGGCGGCCGAAATTCTGGAAACGGCCGAATTTGATCTACCGCCCATAGCGTCGCATGTCGCGCCGATTGCCGCGCCGCCTGTTTTGCCGCCAGTCGCCACCCGCCCGGCGACGCCGCCCGTGGCCCGACCGCCGGAGATGGAGCCGGCGTCACCGCTGGTCTCCGCCACCACGGCGGCGTCCATCGCCGCCCAGTTCGAAACCCTGGCGGCCACCCGCATGTTCGGCGACGCCGCACGGATGGACGAACTGGTCCGTGAGTTGTTGCGGCCCATGCTGCGGGAATGGCTCGACGATAATCTGCCCGGCATTGTTGAAAAGCTTGTGCGCGCCGAGATTGAGCGCGTCGCCCGTGGCGGGAGCGCCTGATGCGCTTGCGTTAACCTCGTCTACACCATGGCGGAGATAGACTTACGCCATGCTGCTCCGTCGTATCTTCTCGCGCCAACTTCTTTTTTCTCTCGTGCTGGTCTCCGTCGCCGGCAGCGTGACGAGCTATTTCGTCTGGCACGCCGTGCATGGACAGCGCGGGCTGAAAACCGGCGAGGAATATGAGCAGAAGCTCACGCAGCTCAAGTTCGAACGCGACATGCTCAAAATGCAGCGCCTGCAATTTGAGCGGCGACTCGCCCTGATCAAGGGTGAGAAAGTTGACGCCGACATTCTCGAAGACGAAGTCCGCAAGACTCTCGGACGCGTTCATAAAAACGAGGTCGTCGTTCTGATAACTCCGCTCGATCGACAGTGATTTAAGCGTTCATCGGATAAAGTAACGCGCCGCGAGCGTCGGCGGACCTTCGCTGAAGGCCCGGCCGCGCTCCACCAGATCTTCAAGATGCGCAAAGACGGTCATCGCGGCGGCGCCATGCAGGGGTGGATCGACGCCGGCGTAAATACGACTGACAATCTGTTGAATCGTATCGTCGCCTTCTGACAGACGTTGCAGGATCGACGCCTCACGCGCACGCCGATGATTATAGAGCGCGCGCAAATAGCGTTGCGGACGTCGGATCGGTTCGCCATGCGCCGGCCACAACACAAGATCGTCACGCTGACGCTGACGCTCCAGCGACGTCATATAATCGCGCATGCAACCATCCGGCGGCGCGACGACCGTCGTCGACCAGCGCATCACATGATCGCCGGTAAACAGCGCCTGTTCCTCCACAAGCCCGAAACAGAGATGGTTCGCCGTGTGTCCGGGCGTGGCGAAGGTTTCGAGCGTCGCATCGCCAAGCGACAATCTCATCGCTTCGGTGAGGATAAGATCCGGTGCGTAGTCGCGGTCATGCGCCGCGTCCAGCCCGACGCCGGTCACGGCGATGTCTGCGGGCTCCACATAGGGCGCACAACCGGCGATGCATGCGCCGGTGGCTTCCTTGAGTAATTGTGCGGCGGGTGAATGATCGCGATGGCTATGCGTCACCAGAACATAGCGCAGCCGCGCCCCGGCGACCGCTTCCAGCATCGCCGTGACATGGGCGGCCTCCGCCGGCCCCGGGTCGATAATGGCGACCTCCGTCTCGCCGACGATATAGACGCAGGTTCCTGTATGGGTGAAGGGACCGGGATTGGGCGCAAGGAGCCGGCGAATCCGGGGCGACACCTGTTCTATCGCAGGCCCAACGGCGCCAGAGGCGAGCGCCCCGCTCATCGAAAGCATCTCTTCATGATCTCAAAATCATAGACTTGCGAGAGGGCAGGGCAAGCGGTTTCACCATCTTATTTAACCATGCCATTTCAACAGGGCATTTCACCTTCGCCCGGCCAATGTTATGCTTCGCTCAATATTTTGCGGGGTTCGTCAGTCTCGGAGACAGGCATGTTCAAGTCGCTGCATCGGTTCTGGTTGCTGACGTTTCTGGCGATGACCGGCCTTGGCCCGGCGACGGCGTTCGCAGCGCCAAGCCCCAGCTTCTCCTGCTCGCAACATATGTCGCCGGACGAACAGGCGATTTGTAAAAATCCGCAACTGACTGCGCTCGATCACATTGCGAACCAGGGCTATCTGTTCCTGCGCGAAAAACTTGGCAAAGCGCAGGCCAACAAGATCAATCTGCCCCTGATCCGGCAGCGCCAGAAGTGCAAGGCCGACGTCGTCTGCATCGAAAAAGCGCAACGCGAGTCGATCCGCGTCTTCAATCAAAACGGCGCCGGGCTGGAAATCCCGGATCCTGCGCCTGAAGCGGCGGTTAAGAACGAACCCACCGTCGCGCTTAATCCGCCTGTAGCGAAAACGGAAGCGCCAGCGCCTGTAGAAACGCCCGCGACGCCAGAAGCGACGACGCCGGTCAGCAGCGCCGCTACGACGCCAACGCTGAAAGAGCCGCCCGCGCTGAAAGAGCCGCCCGCGACCGAGACGCCGCCGGTGACGACGACAGCCGAAGCTGAACCCCGGCGAAGTCTGCCGAGGGAACGGAAGAAGTGCTCGATCAACCGCCAGTTGAAAGCGAGGCAGACAGCGCGGCGAACGATAATAACGCGTCTCAGAACAAAGCCCCCGCGCTTGCCGATGCGCGTCCGAAGGACAGTGGCGATCGTGAATGGCGCTCCGATGTTGAGAAAGAAATTCGCGCGGAATCTGAGCTCGAGTCTGAGGCGACAGACGTGCTTGAGAAGGAGATGGAGGAACAGGCCAAACCCATCTCCCGACAAGAGAAACAGGCTGTCCAGAAGCACAAGAACAAACACAGGATCGCTTTTATTCTGGCGGGGATTTTATTCGCCCTTCTTGTCGGCTACGCCATCAGCAAGCTGAGACGCGATCCCGGCGTGATCGCGCCCGCCGCGAAACAGACGCCGCCACAAGCCGGCGCAACGACGACGACAGCGGCGCCCGCGTCGCCATCATCAGCGCCTCGGCCGGCGGCTCTGCTGCAAACGACCGCCGAACCGCAACCCACGGCGCGCAGCAGCGCGAAACCGACGCCGGATGCGCCTGCTTCTCCGACACCGGTGAAGCCGCTCCCGTCGAAGGCCTGGGTCTGGAGTCAATATAAGGGCAGGGTCTGACGTCAGCGACGCACACATGCTTCTCGTTGATACTGCGGCGACGACGGAAATACATGTCGCCCTCGACAATCCGGCGTTTTCGGGATTCACCACCAATCCCAAACTGATCGCACAGGCGGCTGGTCAGGACGCTTTGTCTTACGCAGCGTATCGGCTGTTTTGTGAATCGCTTTGTCGATTTGCGGGCGAAGACCCGCGCGTGCGCCATTTCATGATCCAGACGATTGACGCCGGCGCACAAACACAAGAATTGGCCAGCGCATGTCTGGCGCAACTGGCGCATGCTGGTTCGACCGCTCATGCGCCCGCGCTGTGGATCAAATTGCCGCCAACGCTGGCGCATTTACGCAGCATCGACATGCTGCGACGCTCAAGATGCAAAACTCTGGTGACAGGCGTGTTTACGCCGGCGCAGGCGTTGCTCGCGATGGAGTCAGGCGCAGACGGCGTCGCCGTTTATTTCGGGCGTCTGTTGAAAAACAGTCCCGATTGGGAGCGGCAATTGACCTGCATTGTCGAGATTATGCGCGAGAAAAAAGGGCTGCTGCTGCTGGCGAGCCTGGGGGACCTCGACCTTCTCACACAATCTCTCGCCTATAGTCGAGACATGACCCTGCCGCCGGCGCTCATTCCAAAACTGATGGACGCGGCTCTCTCGCAAACAGCGATGGATGAATTTGCGCAGCGCATTGCATCAGATTGAGGCTGACGCGGGTTTTATGGGCTCAGATTAAGCAGCACCCGATGCGCTCTGAGCCCCGGACAGCCTCCTTCGCTTTCATTACAAAAATGCACCAGCACGGCGCCATGCGTATGAAGCGGCGAAGACGTCAGTCGTGGCGGATAGATTGAGTTCGAGGCGTTGCCATAGGCGTCGGTGAGTCTCCAGGCGTCCGCCGCAACGCTGCCCCGCGCGGGCGCATCTCGCGTCTGCATGAATTCGAAATGCGTATAACCGCGTTCCTCCGCAACATGCGCGGCGCGCAGAAGCGTCAGTTCACGTCGACGGTCAGCGTTTAAATGCTTCCCTGCGGGCGGCTCAATCCAGGCGTAGCTATCATCCGCCGTCTGGGCTGCGACGGCAGGCGCATACAGCAGGGCGCTGGCGAGAAAGAACCAATGCGACAGATGGGAGCGGTTCATCGACGGAGGCTCGATACGTATGTTTTGATGCGCGAGTCGCGTCAGAATACAAAAAAACCTCCCGCCTGTCGGCGGGAGGTTCTTCTTTATCCGGAACGGATTATTGCGCGGGGGC
>JALRFG010000084.1 GCA_023253795.1 Methylocystis sp. | reverse complement strand
AGGCGCATATCGGCGGCTTTGTGTTCGGCCTGCTGTCCTTCGCCTGGTTCGAGCAATGGGCGCGGCGAATGTAGGTCTCAGGCCGATACGCCGGGGATCGGAATATGCGCAAAGATATTCGGCAAGGCGCGTTTGGCGGCCAGATGCCCGATGTCGATGAGCTGATCTGCGCGGTGAAAATCGAACATGCCGATATCCTCCATGCGCGCCGTGATGATGGCGTCAGGCGGATCGCCCGCGAGACGCGAGCGCAGGATACGATCCTGAACGATGTTGAAAGCGTCGATCATCGCGGTGGCGACATTGGGCGCGTCGCCGGTTCGTTTATCGAAGTAACGCGGTAAAATACGCTCGACAAAAGAGCCGTCGCCCTTGTCGTCGAAAGGGGCCGCTTCGTTGGGGTTCTTTGATGCGACGGCTTCGCCATGGATCACGCCGGAGCGATACATCATGTCGGCGGTGACATTGACGGCGATGACGAAGTCCGCGCCCAGCGCCCGGCATACGGTCACCGGCACCGGATTGACGAGCGCGCCGTCGAACAGCCAGCGCTCGCCAATGCGCACCGGTTCGAAAATGCCGGGCAGGGCGTAGGAGGCGCGGATCGCCAGCGGCAGAGAGCCGCGTTGCAACCACACTTCATGCCCTGTGCCGACTTCCGCCGCGACAGCGGCGAAAGGAATGGGCAGATCCTCGATTTTGAAACTGTCGAGTTCCTGCTCCAGCGCCGTCTTGAGACGTTCGCCGGTGATCAGACTGCCACCGGAAAAGGACAGATCCATCAGCGTGAAAACGCGCCGACGCGTCAGCGATCTGGCGAAGGTTTCAATCTGGTCGAGACGGTCCGCCGCATAGCAGCCGCCAACAACGGCGCCGATAGACGTGCCGGCGATAATGTCCGGATGCACGCCATGCGCGGCGAGTTCGCGCAACACGCCAATATGCGACCAGCCACGCGCGGCGCCGGCGCCCAGCGCGAGACCAATAAGCGGTCTCTTGCCGTCATGCTTATGCGGACGGCAGGCGGTGTCTTCAGTTGTGGCGGTTTTGTTTTGTTGCATGTGCGAATTGATCGTCGCCGAATCGGCAGGGACGATTTTCTCGACAGCCTCGGTGTGACGCAAGGAAAACATCGATCTGCTTCCGTTTCACGTTTCCCACAATCCTCTCAGATTATATGGGCGCGAAGCTGACGCGAATAAATGTCCCCCGATGTGATCCATGGCCAAAATGCGCTTAAGTTTCGCCATTAGGGTTCGAATACAAGTCGCCTTTGCCCGTCATGCGTTTCGACCCGGCGATAGAAGCAGGATTTCCGGCCTGTATGACAGGCCTTGCCGTCGCCACCGGCTTCGACATCAAGCAGCAGCGCATCCTGATCGCAATCGACGCGGAGCGACAGCACTTTCTGCACCTGACCGGAGGTGTCGCCCTTGCGCCACAGGGCTTGTCGTGAACGAGACCAGTAATGCGCCACGCCGGTCTCCAGCGTTTTGTCGAGCGCCAGCTGGTTCATATAGGCGACCATCAAAATTTCACGCGTCGCGGCCTCCATCGTCACGCAGACGATGAGGCCGTTAGCGTCGAATTTGGGCGAGAAGCTTGCGCCTTCTTCAATCGCGGTTTTGTCGGCGGCGTTCGACATGGATTAACGTGCGCCGCGCAGCAGCGTGAAGAAATGCGCCTGTTGCGCAGCGTTATCTTCAAAGACGCCAGAGAAACGCATCGTCACGGTCGACGATCCCTGTTTCATCACGCCGCGCATCGACATGCACATATGCTCCGCCTCAACCATCACGGCGACGCCGCGCGGATTGAGATGAGTTTTGATCGCATCGGCGATCTGCGCGGTCATCGATTCCTGGGTTTGCAGGCGACGCGCGTAAACATCGACCAGTCGCGCCAGTTTCGATAAGCCAACTACGCCGCCGGTCGGATAATAGGCGACATGCGCCTTGCCGACGAAGGGGACCATATGATGCTCGCAATGCGAGGAGAAGGGAATGTCGCGCACCAGCACGATATCATTGTAGTTTTCGACTTCCTCGAAAACGCGGGCGAGAATTTCATCCGGCGTTTCCGCATAGCCGGCGAAGAATTCGCGATAGGCTTTCACGACGCGGCGCGGCGTATCCTGCAAGCCCTCCCGATCCGGGTCGTCGCCGGCCCAGCGCAACAGCGTGCGCACCGCCGCCTCGGCTTCCTGCTGGGAGGGACGCGGCGTGGCGCGGGCGGTTGACTGCGCCCCCTGAGGAACAGAGTCAAAATTCATGTCGGTAATTTCAGTGTGATCTTCCAAGGTCTTAACCACGTCATCCATGTGGCGCCTCCAGTCATACGCGTTACACGCCATGTCTTCGTCCTGAACCCAGCGGGTGGGACGACTTTCCATCAGCGCCGTTCGACGCCGCTTTCGGCGGCCGCCGTTACTCTCTATATAGAGGAGTAGCCGTCAAAGATAAGTCCGAACGGATGATCGACCAGATATACAATCGCCGCATCCTCGAACTGGCCGCCGATATTCCGCGCCTTGGCCGCCTGGATCAGCCAGACGCTACGGCGACGGCTAACTCCAAGCTTTGTGGCTCCACCATCACCGTCGATCTGACGCTGCAAGACGGGCGGATCGCCGATTATGCGCAGGAGGTCCGCGCCTGTGCGCTGGGGCAGGCCTCCGCTTCAATTATGGCTCGCAATATTGTCGGCTCGACCCCGCAGGAATTGCGGGAGGCCCGCGAGGACCTGCGCCGCATGCTCAAGGAGAACGGCCCGCCGCCCGGCGGCAAATGGGCTGATCTGGCGGTGCTGGAGCCGGTGCGCGACTATAAAGCCCGCCACGCCTCGACGCTGCTAGCTTTTGACGCCGTGGTCGATGCGCTGGAGCAGGCGGAGCACGCCGCCGCCGGCTAGATCAGAACCCTCTCGCGCCGCAGGCCCTGATCCGGCTACCCTCCGGCATGACCAATGCTCCGATTCGCATCCTTGGCGTCGATCCCGGCCTGCGCAACACAGGCTGGGGGATCATCGAATGTCAGGGCTCGCGCCTTTCTTTTGTCGACTGCGGCCGCCTGCAACCCGACCCCACCCAGGCGATGGGCGCGCGGCTGCGCGACCTGCATGAAGGGCTGATGCGGGTGATCGCCGATTATGCGCCGCATGAGGCGGCGGTCGAGGAGACTTTCGTCAACCGCGATCCGCAATCGGCGCTGAAACTGGGACAGGCGCGCGGCGTCGCGCTGGCGGCGCCGGCGCTGGCTGGCCTGATCGTCGCCGAATATGCCGCCAATGTCGTCAAGAAAACCGTCGTCGGAGCCGGCCACGCCGACAAACAACAGGTGCAAATGATGGTGCGGGTCTTGTTGCCCTCCAGCGCGGCGTCGAACGCCGACGCCGCCGACGCGCTCGCGGTGGCGATCTGTCACGCGCAGCATCGCGGCGCACGGATGCGGGCGATCGCATGATTGGCAAGCTCAAGGGCCTGATCGACAGCTATGGAGAGGATTTCGTTATCCTCGATGTGAATGGCGTCGGCTATGTCGTGCAATGTTCGGCGCGCACGCTGCAAAAATTACCGCGTCCCGGCGAGGCGAGCGCGCTCGCCATCGAGACGCAGGTGCGCGAAGATTCCATCCGGCTGTTCGGCTTCGAGAGCGAGAACGAACGCGACTGGTTTCGCCTGCTGCAAAATGTGCAGGGCGTCGGCGCCAAAGTGGCGCTGGCCATTCTCTCGATCCTGCCGCCGGGCGAACTCGCCGCCGCCATCGCGACGCAGGACAAGGCGATGGTCGCGCGCGCGCCGGGCGTCGGCCCCAAGCTCGCCGCGCGCATCGTCGCCGAACTCAAGGACAAGGCGCCAGCCTTCGGCGCGGTCGATCCGCTGGTCGCCAGACTCTCGGGCGATATGGAAGCGGAGAACGCGCCTTCCGCTGTGCGCGATGCGATTTCGGCGTTGGTCAATTTGGGCTATGGCCGCCCGCAAGCCGCCGCCGCCGTCGCCGCCAGTGTCAAAAAATTGGGTGAAGGCGCCGAAACCGGCGCGCTGATCCGGCAAGGTCTCAAGGAGCTGGCGGCGTGAGCGAGAACCAAAGACTCGTCACCCCCTCGGCGCGCGACGACGACTCCGATCTCAGCCTGCGTCCGTTGGCGCTCGATGATTTCACCGGGCAGGAAGTGGCGCGCGCCAATCTCAAGGTGTTCATCGAAGCGGCGAAAAAACGCGGCGATGCGCTGGATCATGTGTTGCTGGTCGGTCCGCCGGGCCTTGGCAAAACCACGCTGGCGCAGATTGTCGCCCGCGAACTCGGCGTCAATTTCCGTTCGACATCCGGTCCCGTCATCGCCAAGGCCGGCGATCTTGCCGCGCAGCTCACCAATCTTGAGCCGCGCGACGTGTTGTTCATCGACGAGATCCATCGTCTCTCGCCGGTGGTCGAAGAAGTGCTCTATCCGGCGATGGAGGACTACCAGCTCGACATCATGATCGGCGAGGGGCCTGCCGCGCGTTCGATCAAGCTCGACCTGCCGCCGTTCACGCTGATCGGCGCCACGACCCGGGCCGGACTGCTGACCTCGCCGCTGCGCGATCGTTTCGGTATTCCCTTGCGGCTTAATTTTTACACCGCGCCGGAGCTGGAGTTGATTGTCAAGCGCGGCGCACGCGTGCTGGGCATTGGCATGAACGACGCCGGCGCAAAGGAAATCGCCCGCCGCTCGCGCGGCACGCCGCGCATCGCCGGCCGTCTTTTGCGTCGCGTGCGCGATTTCGCCGTCGTCGATGGCGAAACGACGATCACCCGCGAACTCGCCGACCGTTCATTGTCGCTGCTCGATGTCGACAGCATCGGACTCGACATCATGGATCGGCGTTATCTCGATATGGTGGCGGTGAATTTTGGCGGCGGGCCGGTCGGGATCGAAACCATGGCCGCCGCGCTCTCCGAACCGCGTGACGCCATTGAGGATATTATCGAGCCCTATCTGCTCCAGCAGGGCTTTCTCCAGCGCACGCCGCGCGGGCGTCTACTGACGCCGCTCGCGTTCCGTCATCTGGGTCTTGCCGAGCCGGCGCGGCCGGCAGGACAATTCGGCCTGTTTGGCGAGGAAGAGGAATAGGATGTCGCTCGTCCACACGCTCCCGGTCCGCGTCTATTACGAAGACACCGACGCCTCCGGCCTCGTCTATCATGCGTCGCATATCCGCTTCATGGAGCGCGGCCGCACCGAACTACTGCGCACGCTGGGGCTCGTCCAGCGTGAGCTGCTGGAGAGCCCGACCGCCGCGCCGATCTTCTTTGTGGTGCGGAAAATGGACGTCGATTTCGAGCGCCCCGGCCGGATGGACGACCTGCTCACCGTCGAAACCGCCGTGACGGCGATCGGCGGCGCCTCGGTCGATCTCGACCAGCGGGTCCTGCGCGACGGGGAGCTTTTGGTTAAGGCCACGGTCAAGGTCGTTTGCGTGGAAGACGGGCGGGCGCGCCGCCTGCCGGCCCAGGCCCGGGAAAGCTTCCTTCAGGCCTTGCGGAAGTCCTGACCCATACCGATTCTTAACCCCTCCAGCCTAATCCTGCGTTGTGCGGCGCAAAAACCGCCCCGAAAAGGGCGAAATCGCCGGCGATAAGCGCCACAGGATCCCTCACTGGCGCGCCGCGCGCCGCCGCAAGGACAAATCATGAATCCAGCCGAAGTCGCCGCCACCCAGATCGCCAATCCCGCCATCGCCGAGATCACGGTGTGGAGCATGTTCTGGAACGCGCATATCGTCGTGAAATTCGTCATGCTCGGGCTGCTCAGCGCCTCGGTGTGGTGCTGGGCGATCATCGTCGACAAGACGCTGCTCTTCCGTCGCGTCCGTAAGGCGATGGAGCGTTTCGAGGACAGTTTCTGGTCCGGTAATTCGCTGGAGGAGCTTTACACAAAACTCTCCGAGCGTCCGACCATCGGCAACGCCACGCTGTTTGTCGCCGCCATGCGCGAGTGGAAGCGCTCCTTCCAGAACGCTGGCGCCAGCTACATGGGATTGCAGGCGCGTATCGAGAAAGTTCTCGATGTGTCGATCGTGCGCGAAGTCGAGAAACTTGAGTCCAATCTGCTGGTGCTGGCGACCGTCGCTTCGGCTGGCCCCTTCGTCGGTCTGTTCGGCACGGTTTGGGGCATCATGACCTCTTTCCGCTCCATCGCCGCGTCGAAAAACACGTCGCTTGCGGTTGTCGCGCCGGGTATCGCCGAAGCGCTTCTCGCCACCGCCATCGGTCTTTTCGCCGCTATTCCGGCGCTCATCGCCTACAATAAAATGCAAGGCGACGTCGCGAAAACGCAGGCGCGCATGGAAAGCTTCGCCGACGAATTCTCCGCCATCCTCTCGCGTCAGATTGACCAGCATACGGCCAATCGCGACCGCGCGGCGTAAGGGAGAGACAGAGTATGGGCGCATCCATCTCCACCGCCAAAGGCGGCGGCGGTCGTCGTCGTCGTCGCGGCGTGCCGCGTTACGGCGCGATGGCCGAAATCAACATGACGCCGTTCATCGACGTCATGCTCGTGTTGTTGATCATCTTCATGGTCGCGGCGCCCTTGTTGGCGACCGGCGTTGCCGTCGATCTGCCGCAGACCAAAGCCGGCGCGCTGAATATCGATCAGAAACCTGTTTCCGTCGCCATCGACGAAAAGGGTCAGGTGTTCCTGATGGATCAGCCGATCGAAGTCGACAAGCTGCTCGAAAAACTGAAAGAGACAGCGAAGCAGGGCTTTGACGAGCGCATCTATGTGCGCGGCTCAAAGGCGGTGAATTATGGTCGCGTCGCCGAAGTGATGTCGCTGATCACCAGCGCCGGTTACAAAAAAGTCGCTCTGGTCACGGAGCAGGAGAAGAAGTGAGTCGGCGGAAGTGAGATTTTCGCGTTCCGAACCGGGTTTTGTCGTCTCACTGATCGCCCATGTGGGCCTTCTTCTGGCGGCTGTCGTCCTGTTCGGTTCTGCGGAAAAATTCGAAGAAGCGCCGGAGATGATCCCGATCGACGTCATCTCCGACAGCGATCTGAATTCGGTGACGAAGGGCGAGAAAACCGCAAAAGAGGTCAAGCCCGCGCCGCGCGTCGATCGCGTCGCCGACAAAACCGATTTGCCCCCGGAACCACCTCTGAATGCGGCGAACAAGGATGTTCCCGCGCCGCCGCCTCAGGCGCCGCGGCGTCCGGAACCTGGCGCCGATAACACCGCCGAGCCGCCGACGCCGCCCAAGCGCGTCGCTGCGCCGCCGCCTGCCGCCGAACCGCCGCCGCCGCCTGAAAAGAAAGTCGCCAAGCCGCCCGAGCCCGCGCCGAAGCCGCCGGCCAGGGACAAGGCCGCTGTCGAAGAGGATAAGCCGGAGCCTGAAGAAGCCGAAGTGGTGAAACCGAAGCCGCCGACGCGTCCCAAAATCGACAAGACTGAAGACAAGCCGGAAGAGACCCCGCCGAAACCGCCTGTTCCGCCGAAACCGCGTCTGCGCGCCGATGACATCGTCAAGCTGCTGGAGAAGCGCAAGGAAGAGGAAAAGCCGAAAGAGAATCCGGACGCCGAGACCGCCGACAAGGCGGCCGAAGACTCGAAGCCGAAATCCGGCGATGAAACGGTGCCGAAATCGAAATTTGATCTCGCCAGTATCGCCAATCTGCTGAGCCGCGAGGCGCCGCAGCGGCGCGCGGCGACGGGACAGGAAGTGCGTCCGGCTTCGCTTGGCGCGGCTGAGGGCGCGGCGGAAAAATTATCGGCGTCTATGGAATCGCGGATCGCTGCTTATATTCATGATCACTATCATCCCTGCTGGGTGTCGGCGTTGTCGCTTGGCGGCGCGACCTATGCGCCGGTCGTTGAATTTCATCTTTCGCGCACAGGCGAGCTGGAAGGACGTCCCAAATTGGTCAACGGTTCCAACAACCCTGTCGAACATGCGCGCGGCGAGCAGGCGCTTCAGGCTGTGCGCCGGTGCAGCCCGATGAAAATACCGCCAGATTTCATGCCCTATTATGATGAAGTGCTGCGTGACATCACCATTCGGTTCCGTGACGAACACTGATGCGCGTTGCCCGCTTCC
>JALRFG010000083.1 GCA_023253795.1 Methylocystis sp. | reverse complement strand
GATCCCCTGCAATTTCACGCCATTCACGAGAAAAATAGTCAGCGGAACTTTGTTCTTCCGCACATAATTGAGAAATGTGTCTTGAAGATTTTGCGTACGCTCAGACGACATCGGCTGTCCTGTTCTTTGTTTTATCGAGCCGAGCGGTTTGAAGCCGCCCCCCTCCCCGGGATTATTGTTTGTTATTTTACCGCCTTCGCCTCCATTAGAACCTCTCTATTGACGAAGCGCAAGTCGCCCGCACCAGAAAGAAGCCACAGCCGGCGCGCGCCAATCGGCGCCAGAGCGCTTCGGAGCGATCGCGAACGTTCACGCGTCTCTATGCCCAACTAATTGAAATCACGACTCAACCGAGAGAGACTTCAACTTTCGGTGGAGGGCCGAGCGCTCCATGCCGATGAATTCGGCGGTGCGGGAAATATTGCTGGAAAAGCGGTTGAGCTGCGCGATCAGATATTCCCGCTCGAACACCTCGCGCGCCTCGCGCAGGGGCAGACTCATCAGCTTTTCGCCGCGAACGCCAGCCGGCGTCGCCGGCACCAGTTCGCCCACATCGGCGGGCAGCATGTCGGCGGTGATGGTCGCGCCGGCTTCACCGGCGGTCAGGATCATCAGGCGTTCGACATTGTTTTTGAGCTGACGAATATTGCCCGGCCAGTCATGAAGCTGAAGCACGGCCAGCGCGTCGTCGGCGATTTCCCGGCGCGGCATGCCCGAGGCCAGCGACATATTCTCCATGAAATAATGGATCAACGCCGGAATATCCTCGCGCCGTTCGGCCAGCGACGGCACGCGGATCGGCACGACCGACAGGCGATGGAACAGATCCTCGCGCAGCGTGCCTTCCTCGATGCAATAAGCGAGATCGCGCGCCGAGGAGGAGATCACGCGCACATCGACCTGAACCTTGGTGTTGCCGCCGACGCGCTGGAAGGATTGGTCCACCAGCACGCGCAGGATTTTCGCCTGCGTATCGAGCGGCATGTCGGAGATTTCATCAAGGAACAGCGTGCCGCCATGGGCTTCCTCAAGCGCGCCGATCTTGCGGCTGCCATCAGGCCCTTCCTGTCCGAAGAGTTCGATCTCCATATTCTCGGGCGTGATCGTCGCCGAATTGATGACGACGAAAGGGCCGTCGGCGCGGATCGAGGCTTCGTGAATGCAACGCGCCGCCAGCTCCTTACCGGTGCCCGGCGCGCCGGTGATCATGACGCGCGAGTTGACCGGCGCGACGCGTGAGATCAGTTGCTGCAGCTGATTGGCCGCCGGCGAAGAACCGATGATCTGGTCGAAATTGCCGGAACGTTGACGCAACGCCGAGATTTCGCGGCGCAGTTGATAGGCTTCAAGCGCGCGTTCCGCCACCAGCACCAGACGATCAGATTTGAACGGCTTTTCGATAAAGTCATAGGCGCCGATCTTGATGGCGCTAACCGCCGTCTCGATATTGCCGTGGCCCGAGATCATAACCACCGGCAGGCCTTTATGGTGTTTCTGGATTTCCTCCAGCACCTGCAATCCGTCGAGGCGCGATCCCTGTAACCAGATGTCGAGGAAGACAAGATGCGGGCGGCGGGCGGCGATCGCCGCAAGCGCCTCGTCGGCGTCTTTGGCGGTACGGGTGCCATGGCCTTCGTCGCCTAGAATACCGGCGACCAGTTCCCGGATGTCCGTCTCGTCGTCGACAATCAGAATATCGCTCGCCATACGCCTCGCCTTTTACCGAACTATTTGTTCTTTTATATGATTACGCATAACACCGCCAGCCTTCTAGACCGGCGTCGGATCGGGCTCCGCCGCCAATGGCAACAGCAGCCGCACACAGGCGCCGCGTCCGCCGGGCGCGTCCAGAAGCTCCAGACGTCCGCCATGATCTTCGATGATCTTGGCGACAATTGGCAAGCCCAGACCGGTGCCTTCGGAACGGGTCGTCATATAGGGCTCCAGCAAGCGCTGCCGATTGACCTCCGGAAAGCCCTTGCCATTGTCGATCACATCGATCTCGGCCATGCCGTCATGATGCGACACCCTGACTTCCACCCTGCCCTTTTCGGTCATCTCCTCATTGGCGGCGATGCCCTCGGTGGCGTTTTTGACGATGTTCGTCAGCGCCTGTGACAACAGGCGACGATCGAACTGGGCCCAGGTTGGGGTTGGCGGCAGGTTCTCGACGATATCCATCTCGGCATTGCCGACCCGCATCAGGAACAGCACCTGCCGAATGCATTCGTTCAGATCGTCGCGCTCCGGCCGCGCCTTCGGCATCCGCGCAAATGACGAGAACTCATCGACCATGCGCTTGATGTCGTCGACCTGACGCACGATCGTGTCGGTGCACTGGTCGAAAATGTCCTTATCCTCCTTGATCACCTTTCCGTATTTGCGTTTCAGCCGTTCGGCGGAAAGCTGGATGGGCGTCAGCGGATTTTTGATTTCATGCGCAATACGGCGCGCCACGTCGGCCCAGGCGGAGGTGCGCTGCGCGGTGACGAGATCGGTGATGTCGTCGAGCGTCACCACGTAATTGGGATAACCCTCCTCCTCGCCGCGCGCCGACGTGACGCGGATATTGAAGGTTTTTTCGGCGCCGCCGCGCTTGATGGTGATCTGGCTCTGCACCGCTCTCGGGAAAGCCTCGGCGGCGTCATTAATGACAGGCGCAACCTCCGGCATCACGTCCACGACATTCGCGCCAACCGTCGCCTGCCCCAGTTCGTCGCCGAGCGACAGTTCCTCGGCGGAACGGTTGAGAATGGTCACATAGCCGGCCCAGTCGACGCCGATCACCGCCGCCGGCACCCCGGCGAGCACCGCCTCGGTGAACTCACGCCGCTCATCATTGATGCGATTGGCCTCGATCAGGCTGCGTTGCTGCTGATCCAGCTCAAGCGTCATATTATTGAAAGTGTCGGCGAGACGGGCGATCTCGCCATGGGATTGATCAACCCGGACCTGGAAGTCGAAATTGCCGACCGAGACCTGATCAGTGGCGTCGATCAGGGTGCGGATTGGCGTCACCAGACGATCCGCGAAATCGAAGCCGAACCAGATCGACGACAGCAACATGATCGTCGTCAGCAGCGCATACATGAGCACGAAGGCGCGCTGCAGGGCGGTTCGGAAGGCGTCAAACGCATCGTAATTATTGATGAGGTTCTGCGTCTCTTTGGGGAATTCAAGCGCAAAGGGATCAATCGGGCGGGTGACATAGAGAAACGTGTCGGTGAAGGCGGAAAGCGTGCGCAGAGCCACAAAGCTCCGGCCGTCATCGATCATCAGACACAAGGGTTCGCCGCGTTTGGCGTTTTCAAATTCCACCTTTGGCGGCGCGATGACGATGGCGGAGGCGTTTTCCGCAACATCGACGCGATCGATGATCTCGCCATTCGACTTGACCAGCGCGGCGACGGAAAAACCAAGAAAATAAGCGCGAGAGGCGAAAACCTGATGGAAGTAGCTCTTGTCCGAGGTGAAGAGCATCCGTGCGCGGTCCAGATCGGAAGCGGTGAGTTGCGCCTCCTGCAACAGGGCCTGGCACTGGCTCGACTGAAAAGCCTCAGCCGCCTTGGCCGTGTTGTGGACGTAGAGCTTGACGCTCGACATGAAGGTCGGATTGAGCGCCCGCTCCAGCGTTAGTGAGCCGGCGATCGCCAGCAGCACGGCGGGAACCAGCGCAATGACGGCGAAGAAACCGACGATGCGCACATGCAGCCGCGCCACCGTCGCGCCACGACGCCACAGGTGATAGAGGCGCCGCGCCTTCAGCAGCACCATCACCAGCAGGATCGTGACCAGGGCGCCGTTGATCACGAAAAGCGCGATCATGCGTCCGTCGGTCGGCGACGTGCGTCCGAATTTCGAAACCAGCAGGAAGGTGCCCAACGCGCACATCGCCGCGCCGATCGCTATGACCGGACCGATCCATGCGCGCGGCGAAGCCACGCCGAGATCTGGCGGTTGCGTGTTTCCTGTCAGGGACATGCGACCTGTATAGGACGCGCCGCAGGGTGTGGCAATTGAGCCCCGACCACGCCCGCCCGCACGCGGCCCCCCTGTTTCCGAAGCGTTATCTGGGCAGGCGCATGAGCCGGATATCGAGGTCGTTGACCTTCTTGCGCAGCGTGTTGCGGTTCAGCCCGAGCAGTTCGGCGGCCTTGATCTGGTTGCCGCGGGTCGCGGCGAGCGCCGCCGTGATCAACGGCAGCTCGATCTCCCGCAGCACCCGATGATAGAGACCGGGCGGCGGCAGGCCATCGCCATATTCGCTGAACAATTTCGCCAGATGATGCTCGACGGATGTCGACAGCGTCTGTCCATTGTCGACAGCGCCTGTCCCCGCTCCGGACGCCGCTGCGCCACTCCGCTCCGCCGGCGC
Source organism: Methylocystis sp. (assembly GCA_023253795.1). GTDB lineage: Bacteria > Pseudomonadota > Alphaproteobacteria > Rhizobiales > Beijerinckiaceae > Methylocystis. The sequence continues at coordinate 3,785 of JALRFG010000083.1, read as the reverse complement.
GGACTGACGCAACTCATGGGTCAGTTCCGCCTCGACCAGCGCGTCCGCGATCATCTCCTGCGGATGCAGAGCGGCCAGACGCCGGATCAGATTTTCAAGTTCGCGAATATTGCCCGGCCAGCGATATTTCTTCATCCGGTCCAGCGCCGCCTGCTCGATATATTTTTGCGGCAATCCCTCACTGGCGGCGTTTTTGAAGAAATGATGCACGAGATCGGGAATATCCTCGGCGCGTTCGCGCAGCGGCGGCAGGCGCAGCGGCACGACATTGAGCCGGAAATATAAATCCTCGCGGAACAGACCCTGCTGGATCAGCGCGCGCAGATCCTTGTTGGTCGCCGCGATGATGCGAACATTGGTCTTGATCGGCGTGCGGCCGCCGACAGTCGTGTATTCACCCTGCTGCAGAACGCGCAACAACCGGGTCTGCGCCTCCATCGGCATGTCGCCGATTTCATCCAGAAACAGCGTGCCGCCCTCCGCCTGCTCGAAGCGTCCGGCCGAGCGCTGGCTGGCGCCGGTGAAGGCGCCCTTCTCATGGCCGAAGAGTTCGCTCTCGATGAGATCGCGCGGAATCGCCGCCATGTTCACAGCGACGAAAGGACCCTTTTTACGTTTTCCGTAATCGTGGAGCGCGCGCGCCACCAACTCCTTGCCGGTGCCGGATTCGCCATTGATCATCACCGTCAGATCGGTCTGCATCAAACGCGCGAGCGAGCGGTAAATCTCCTGCATCGCCGGCGAGCGGCCAACCAGCGGCATCCCTTCGATTTCTTCGGGCGCGTCCTTGTCCTTCTCGGCGCGCGGCTCCGCCATGGCGCGGCCGACAATGCCGACCAGCTCCTTCAGATCGAAGGGCTTGGGCAGATAATCATAGGCGCCGCGTTCAGAGGCGCGGATCGCCGTCATGAACGTGTTTTGCGCGCTCATCACGATGATTGGCAGTTCGGGACGAAGTTTCTTGATGCGCGGCAGCAATTCGAAGGCGTTTTCATCCGGCATCACCACATCGGTGACGACGAGATCGCCTTCGCCGGATTGCACCCATCGCCAAAGCGTGGCCGCCGTGCCAGTCGTACGCACTTCGTAACCGGCACGTGACAGCGCCTGAGCGACCACCGTACGGATCGCCGCATCATCGTCCGCGACAAGAATTTCTCCGCGATTCATTTCTGCGCTCTCCCGCGCTTGGCGATTGTCATGTCAGTAGATTTTGAAGGTTCAGCGGCAGGATCGCCGTCATCGACCGGCGTCTCTTCCCGATACATAGGCAGAAGAATCCGGAACGCCGTTCGTCGGGGCAAGGAGTCGCATTCAATCACGCCGCCATGGTCGTTGATGATCTTGGCCACCAATGCAAGACCCAGGCCAGTTCCCGAAGACTTTGTCGTGACAAAGGGCTCGAACAAATGCGCGACGATATCGTCCGGCACGCCGGGGCCATTGTCGCGCACGCAGACCTCAAGCGGCAGACCGACGGTGTTGCGGTCGCCAACCGGACGCAGACTGACGCCCGGACGAAAGGCGGTCTTCAGCGTGATCTCGCCATCGACGGCGTCGCCAATCGCCTCGGCGGCGTTTTTCACCAGATTGAGGATCGCCTGCACAAGCTGATCGCGATTGGCGGCGACCGGCGGCAAAGACGGATCGTAATCCTCGACAAAACGGATGTGACGCCCGAAGCCGCTTTGCGCCACGCGTTTCACATGATCGAGAACGGCATGGATGTTGATTTTCTCGCGCCGCAATGGCCGGGCGTCGGAGAACACCTCCATGCGGTCAACCAGCCGAACGATGCGGTCGGTTTCTTCGCAGATTAACTGGGTCAGCGCCCGATCGGCGTCATCAATGCCGCTTTCGAGCAATTGCGCCGCGCCGCGAATGCCGGAGAGCGGATTTTTGATCTCATGCGCCAGCATCGACGCCAGACCGGAGACCGAACGCACTGCTTTCCGGTGACGCAACTGCCTGTCTATTTTATCGGCAATTGTTCGTTCCTGCAGCACGATCAGAACGCCGTCGCCGCTTTCCGGCAAGGGGGCGCAATGCACATCGACGCGACGATCCGCATCCTGGCCCGGCCGCCCCAGATCGAGCCCATATTCATTGATCGTCGCGCCGCGCGTATGAACCTGCGCGATCAAGGCCAGCAAAGGCGAACCAAAAGGCAGCAGCCGGTCGATTTTTTGTCCGATCATCAACTGCCGACCGATGTCGAAAAAGGCCTCGGCGACGGCGTTGGCGTCAGTGACGAGATTATCCTGCCCGACAATCAGAATGGCGGTCGGCAGCGTGTCGAGAATGCTCTGGAGCAGCCGCACGTCGGGCTGCGGCCGGTGCGCTGTGTCGGAGCGGGTCAAGGCGGGACTCATGCGGCGGCCTCGGTTACGGGCGATGCGAAAATTTGATCGATCAGACGAAACGCCGCGTGATGATCCGGCGTAGTGACAAGTTCGCGGCGCCATTCGACGCAGGCCGCCAATCCATCGGCGACGGCGTGATCGACATAGGCGGCGAGATGTTTGCGGGCGTGGCGTAAACCGGCCTCGGCGCCCATCAGCGTCAGCAGGCCATCGAGATGTTCGCGCGCCAGCGCGCCGCGCGTCGGCATATCCGGCGCCGGCCGGCTGCTTCCGGTGGCGAGCGCATGCGCGATGTCGCCGACCAGCCAGGGACGTCCCTGCGCCGCGCGACCAATCATCACCGCATCGGCGCCGGAAGCGCGCAGCATGTCCTGTGCGCCCTCCGGCGAGGCGCAATCGCCATTGGCGACCACCGGAATGCGCACCGCCGAAGTGACGGCGGCGATCGCCGCCCAATCGGCGCGGCCCTTGTAAAATTGTTGCCGGGTGCGGCCATGCACCGTGAGCAGCGCCACGCCCTCCGCCTCGGCGCGGCGCGCCAGTTCGGACGCATTGCGCGAGGCGTCATCCCAGCCCAGCCGCATCTTCACCGTCACCGGAATCGCAACGGCGGCGCGCGCCGCCGCAATCAAACGCACCGCCTGATCGAGATCACGCATCAGCGCCGCGCCGGCCAATCCGCCGGTGACGCGCTTGCAGGGACAGCCCATGTTGATGTCGACCCAGTCGGCGCCAGCCGTCTCGGCGCAGCGCGCGGCGGCGGCGATCCCTTCCACATCCCGCGCCGCGATCTGCACAACCCGCGGAGCGGCGCCGCTGGCCCCGCTGGCGCGCAGACGATGGGCGGTTTCGCGATCGCCGCGCTGAACGCCAGCGCCGGCGATCATCTCGCTGACCGTCGCGCTGGCCCCGTGTCGTTCGGCGATCCGGCGCATGGCGAAATCGGTGACGCCCGCCATCGGTGCAAGAAAGGCCCGGCCGGAAAGCCGCGCCGCGCCGATCTGAATCGGCGGCGCTTCAGGGCTGATTAATTTTTGGGCAGCCATCATGCTGCCTTCAATATAAGCAAAGTCGCGCGATCTGGCAACATGCGAAAGACTCGGATCGGCCCTCCGTGGTCTGATAAACGCCAGATCAATCCGCCCCGGCGGCGTTGAACGACGCCCTCAACAGCCGTTGACCTCACCGGCAAGACGGGCCACACGAAGCGGATGAACGCTCTTCCGTCCATCGCCCTTCTTGTTGTCGCCGGCGGCCGCGGCTCCCGCGCCGGCGAAGGCCTACCCAAGCAATATCGTCGGCTGGGCGACGCCACCGTCCTGGCCCGCACGCTGGCCAATCTCTGCGCCGCCGCGCCGGACGCCGCCCTCACGGTCGTGATCCACCCGGACGACGCCGCGCTTTACGCGGCGAGCGTCGACG
>JALRFG010000082.1 GCA_023253795.1 Methylocystis sp. | reverse complement strand
AGAAGGGCCAGGCCGGTCAGACCAATTATTCGGCCGCCAAGGCGGGCGACATCGGCTTCGTCAAGGCGCTGGCGCAGGAAAGCGCCTCCAAGGGCATCACCGTCAACGCCATTGCGCCGGGCTATATCGCCACGGAGATGGTCAAGGCCGTGCCCCAGGAGGTGCTCGACAAGCACATCATTCCGCATATCGCGGTGGGTCGTCTTGGCGAGCCGGAAGAAATCGCTCGCGCGGTTGTCTTCCTCGCCTCCGACGACGCCGGTTTCATCACCGGTTCGACGCTGACGATCAACGGCGGCCAGTATCTCGCCTGAGGTCATCGGCGAAACACGAAAAGCGCCGGCGTCCGCAAGGACGCCGGCTTTTTATTTTCCCGCGCGCCACGCGCTTTCGTCCGCCGTTAAAGCGCGCTAGAAAGTTAGCGTTTTGAAAGAAAAAGGAAACGACATGCGTCCCAGCAAGCGTGCGCCCGATGAAATGCGTCCTGTCAGTTTCGAACGTGGCGTCGCGCGCTACGCCGAAGGCTCCTGTCTGGTAAAGTTCGGCAATACGCAGGTGCTTTGCGCCGCCTCGCTGGAGGACAAACCGCCGCCGTGGCTGCGCGGACAGGGGCGTGGTTGGGTGACGGCGGAATATTCGATGCTGCCCCGCGCCACGCACACGCGCACACGACGCGAAGCCAGCGCCGGCAAGTTGACGGGCCGCACGCAGGAAATTCAACGCCTCATCGGCCGTTCGCTGCGCGCCGTCACCAATCTGCCGGCGTTGGGCGAGCGCCAGATCGTGATCGATTGCGACGTGATCCAGGCCGATGGCGGCACGCGCACCGCCTCCATCACCGGCGCATGGGTGGCGCTGCGCGATTGTCTGGAGTGGATGCGCAGCCGCTCGATCATCAAGGAGAATCCGCTGCGCGATCACGTGGCTGCGATCTCTTGCGGCATCTTCAGCGCGACGCCGGTGCTGGATCTCGATTATGCGGAAGACTCGATCGCCGAAACCGACGCCAATTTCGTCATCACCGGCTCTGGCGGTCTTGTCGAGATTCAGGCGACGGCGGAAGTCGCGGTGTTCTCGCCGGACGAACTCACCGCCATGCTGACGCTGGCGCAAAAGGGCGTCGCCGATCTGGTGGCGTTGCAAAAGGCGGCGCTGGCGTCATGACTCATCGCAAGATCAGCGGACGACTGGTGGTCGCCACGCATAATCCCGGCAAGCTATGGGAGTTGCAGCAATTGCTCGCGCCCCATGGCGTCGATGCAGTGTCCGCCGGCGAGTTGGGTCTGCCGGAGCCGGAAGAAACCGAGACGACTTTTCGCGGCAATGCGGCATTGAAGGCGCGCGCCGCCGCCATGGCCGCCAATCTTCCCGCCTTCGCGGATGACTCCGGTCTCTGCGTCGATGCGCTGGATGGCGCTCCGGGCGTGTATTCGGCGCGCTGGGCCGGCGAGGCGCGCGATTTCAAAGCGGCGTGCGAGAAAGTGCGCGAGGCGCTGGCAGCGCGCGGGGCGGTTGCGCCCTATCGCGCCAATTTCACCTGCGCGCTGGCGATTGTCTGGCCGGATGGGCATATCGAAGAATTCGAGGGTTGCGTCGACGGCGAGCTGGTGTTCCCGCCGCGTGGCGACAAGGGTTTCGGTTACGACCCGATCTTCAAGCCCGACGAACTCGACAAGACCTTCGGCGAGATGATGTCGGCGGAAAAACATGCGCTGCCGGGCGATGGTTCGCGGGCTCTGTCACATCGCGCCCGCGCTTTTCAGGCGTTGGCGAAGGCGTGTCTGGCCTGATCGCATAGCGCGCTACGGCGCGCGCCATGGTTGCTTTTCAGAGCAGCGCTTTCGTGATTTGATCCGGATGAGTGGAGCGGCTTTCTGAGAGAAGGCCGTCCTTCTGCACATTCGGGAAGCCAATCATGCGCCAGCACGAAACATCTGATCTTTCCGCGCCGCCCTTCAAGGCGCGTTACGGCAATTTCATCAATGGCGCTTGGGTAGACGCTCAATCCGGCCGCACCTTCGATAACATCTCGCCGATCCACGGCCGGAAAATTTGCGAAATCGCGCGTTCCGACAAGGATGACGTCGCGCTTGCGCTGGACGCCGCTCATGCGGCGAAGGACGCATGGGGACGCACAAGCGTCGCCGAACGATCGACGATCCTCAATAAAATCGCCGATCGCATGGAGGAGAATCTCTCGCTTCTGGCGACTGTCGAAACCTGGGATAATGGCAAGCCGATCCGCGAAACTCGCGCAGCGGATATTGTGCTGGCGATCGATCATTTTCGTTATTTCGCTGGCGTGATCCGCGCGCAGGATGGCGCGCTTTCGGAAATCGATCACGACACCGTCGCCTATCATTTTCACGAGCCGCTCGGCGTGATCGGCCAGATCATTCCGTGGAATTTTCCGATGCTGATGGCGGCGTGGAAGCTGGCGCCGGCTTTGGCCGCCGGCAATTGCGTCGTGCTGAAACCAGCCGAACAAACGCCGGCCGGCATTCTGGTCTGGGCCGAACTGGTCGGCGATCTCCTGCCCAATGGCGTTCTGAATATCGTCAATGGTTTCGGACTTGAAGCCGGCAAGCCGCTGGCGACGTCAGGACGTATCGCCAAGCTCGCCTTCACCGGCGAGACGACCACTGGCCGGTTGATCATGCAATACGCCAGCCAGTCGCTGATCCCGGTGACGCTGGAGCTTGGCGGCAAATCGCCGAATATCTTTTTTGAAGATGTGATGCGCGAAGACGATGATTTTCTGGACAAGGCGATCGAGGGCTTTGTGATGTTTGCGCTGAATCAGGGCGAGGTTTGCACCTGTCCGAGTCGCGCCCTGATCCACGAGAAAATCTACGATCGCTTCATGGAGCGCGCATTGAAGCGCGTGGCGGTGCTGCGACAGGGCAACCCGCTCGATCCCGCAACGATGGTCGGCGCGCAGGCCTCCGCTGAGCAGCTTGAGAAAATCCTGAGTTATATCGACATCGGCCGGCAGGAAGGCGCGAAGGTGCTGGCCGGCGGGGCGCGCAATATGCTCGAAGGGGATCTCGCTGGCGGTTTTTATATTCAGCCGACAGTGTTGCAAGGCCATAACCGGATGCGAGTGTTTCAGGAAGAAATCTTTGGGCCCGTTGTTTCGGTGACGACGTTCCGCGACGACGCCGAGGCGCTCTCGATCGCCAATGATACGCTCTATGGTCTTGGCGCCGGCGTCTGGAGCCGCGACATTAACCGCTGCTATCGTTTCGGGCGCGCCATTCAGGCCGGTCGTGTCTGGACGAATTGCTATCATGCCTATCCGGCCCATGCGGCGTTTGGCGGCTACAAGCAATCCGGCATCGGCCGTGAGACTCATAAAATGATGCTCAGCCATTATCAGCAGACCAAAAATATGCTGGTCAGCTATAGTCCGAAGAAACTGGGTTTCTTCTGAGATGACATCACCTGCGCGCGTTGTCGCCACGCCTGCGGCGCTCGAACTTATCGAGCGCCTGCGGACCGCGCATGGTGCTATTCTTTTTCATCAATCCGGCGGATGTTGCGATGGCTCGTCGCCGATGTGCTATCCGCAAGGTGAATTTCTGGTCGGCGATAATGACGTTTGTCTGGGTGAAATCGGCGGTGCGCCTTTTTACATTGGCGCGGCCCAATTCGACTATTGGCGTCATACGCAGTTGATTATTGATGTTGTCGCGGGACAGGGCGGCATGTTTTCGCTTGAGAATGGCAGTGGCCTGCGTTTTCTGACCCGTTCCCGGCTTTTTTCGGAAGCCGAAAACGCAGCGTTGTCTCAGAGTTCGTTGACGCCGCAACATCTAGAATTTTGCTCTGCGGAACACATCACGACGGAGGCGTCATGAAACCGGCGACGGACGCGATGTCTGCACCTCCAGAATCCGAGACGTTGTGTTGCGAGATTCACGACTCTTCTGTTGGCCTTGTTCTGATCGCTACAAGCGCGTGTGGCGTCTGCGCCATTCTGTTTGGCGATGATCGCGCTGTATTGCAGGACGAGTTTCGACGTCGCTTTCCCAAAGCGACGCTTGCGTCGCCGACCAAAGCCAGCCAATCGCTGATGGTAGGCGTTCTGGCGCTGGTGGAGGCGCAAACCGCCAAAACGCCGCCGCTCGATTTGCGCGGCACGGATTTCCAGAAGCGGATCTGGCGGGCGCTGCTTGAGATTCCGGCCGGATCGACCATTAGTTACAAGGAGCTGGCGCGTCGCGCGGGAGCGCCGGCCGCCGTGCGCGCCGTTGCGGGCGCCTGCGCCGCCAATCCGTTGGCGCTGCTTGTGCCCTGCCACCGGGTTGTGCGTCATGACGGCGGCCTCTCGGGCTACCGTTGGGGCGTTGCGCGCAAGCGGACGCTTTTGGAGCGCGAAGGCGTTTTAGTTGGCGGCGCGAAATGAGCCAGCGCGCGCCTCGCGCCACGCCTGCGCCAGGCGATCATCGACATCGCCATTGAGAAAGGCGCCAGTGACCGGCTGGGGATAAAGCTGATCCAGCGTCATGATCTGATTTTCGGAAACACGCCAATAAAAATCCCGCGCCTGCAAATCACGCGGATGCGTCACGCCTGCAGCGGCGATCAATTCAGCAAGAGCGGTCATCGTTGAATGATGATAATTTTTCACGCGTTCGGCTTTTAGAGATGGAACCAGCGCCCGCGCGCGTGCGGCGTCCTGGGTGGCGACGCCGGTCGGACAACGGTCAGTATGGCATTTCAGCGACTGGATGCAGCCGAGCGCGAACATGAAGCCGCGCGCGCTGTAACACCAGTCGGCGCCCAGCGCTGAGGCGCGGGCGATATCGAAACCGGTCGCAATTTTGCCCGAAACGGCGATGCGAATTTGATCGCGCAAGCCAATTCCGGTGAGTGCGTGATGCACAAAGGAAAGCCCCTCGCGCATCGGCATGCCGATGTGATCCATAAACTCGAGCGGCGCCGAGCCGGTGCCGCCTTCCTTGCCGTCGACGGTAATGAAATCGGGCGTGATTCCTGTTTCAAGCATGGCCTTGCAGATGGCGAGAAATTCGCGCGGATGGCCGATGCAGAGTTTAAATCCTGTGGGTTTGCCGCCAGATAAATCGCGCAGAGTTTCGATGAAGCGTAGCAGTTCGATCGGGGTCGAAAACGCTGAATGGGCGGCAGGAGAGACGCAATCCTCGCCCATGGGGATATCGCGAATACGCGAAATCTCGGCGGAAACTTTCGCCGCCGGCAGTAAGCCGCCATGGCCGGGCTTGGCGCCCTGGCTGAGCTTGATCTCGATCATCTTGACCTGATCGACGCGCGCCTGATGCGCGAAGCTGCCTGGATCGAAACGCCCGTCAGGCGTACGACAGCCAAAATAGCCGGAGCCGATCTCCCAGATCAGATCGCCGCCATGAACCTGATGATAGGGTGAGAGGCCGCCTTCGCCGGTGTTATGCGCGAAGCCGCCACTTTTGGCGCCGGCGTTCAGCGCCAGAAGCGCATTGGCGCTCAAGGCGCCAAAGCTCATGGCGGAGATGTTGAACAAGGAGGCGTCGTAAGGCTGACGACAGGCGGGACCGCCAACGCGAACCCGAAAATCATGAGAGTTAACCGTTAAAGGCGCGATGGAATGGCTAAGCCATTCAAAACCTTCTTCATAAACATCAAGCTGTGTGCCAAAGGGGCGCTTATCGAGATTTTGTTTGGCGCGTTGATAGATCACCGCGCGTTTGTTGCGGCTGAAGGGATAGCCCTGCGTTTCATCTTCGAGAAAATATTGTCTGACTTCCGGGCGAATATCCTCCAGCAGAAACCGTAAATGCGCCGTGATGGGATAATTGCGCAGCACCGAATGTTCTGTCTGGATCAGATCGTAGAAGCCTAAAAGCGCAAGCGCAGAGAAAACGACAAGAACAGGCAAATAATTGCCTGCAGGGTGCCCACCTGTGATCAGCAAGACCGCGAAAACGACGACGACACTCCCGATCAGCGGCGTCATGCGTAATGAAAAAAATGAGCGCCAGAGCGAAGGATTCATGATGGTTGGTTCTGACAATGTGAGAATGTGATTAGTTGAGCGGGATCACGGAGGTGCGGCCGTTGGCGTCAATTTCCAACATGACAGGGCTGAGGCAGGCGTGGCTGATGTCGAGCGTCTGGCCAGCGGTAAAGCTGCGATCGATAAACCAGGTGTCAAGAATGTTGCAGTTGCCGCGGTTGAGCCGGATGGCGTCGATTCGGGCTTCCGGCGCCTCGACTGTGCAGCTAATCCAGCGATAGCCGCTGTAGTCATAGGACCACCAGTTAAATGCGCCGGCTGTTCCGCCACCCTCCCGAAGCACGCAGCGGAAGGCTGAAAAGGGTTTGGCGTCGCTTTTGACTGGTGTCGCAATCGCGATTGCGCCGGCAAATAGGGTGAGCCAGAGGAGCTTCGTAAAAGTTAACGCCTGCCGTATCTTATTGTCGCCTAACATGATTATTCTCTCAATGCCGCGAATCGCCGTAGCCGTGCGCGTCGCCCGAAAAGTTAACAGCTAGAGTGCGTTACGACCTTTTTAAGCCAATATCATTGGTGGACATTCCTGACAGGCGGTATTAATTTCGGGCCGCACACGATGCATTTTGGAACATTAACAGAGAGACAGTCATGAAGAAAATCGCCATCGTCTCGCTTGTCGGCGTTGCGGCCGCTTTTGTAGCGCCTCAATTCGCCCTGGCTCAGGATCCGGTTGCAGGCGCTGTGACGGGTGTCGTCAGTGGCGTCAATCACGTCGCCACGGGCGCGGGGCAAGCGGTGACGGGCGTTCTCGACCACGTGACAGGCCAGAACTCGACGCCGGCCGCTGCGCCGGCTGCTCCTGTCGCGACAGGTCACCACCATCATCATCACCACCACCACCACCATCATCACCATCGTCATCATCACTAATGTGATGACGCACGCGGCGGGGATATTCCCCGCCGCGCTTTTGAAATCCTTTTTAAAATTATTGTTTCATTTATTTTAAAGACTGGCGTCGCGGTTAATCGGGAGCGGGCAGCCTCTTCTTTTTCTGGTGAGAGTAGCAGGTCTAACGTCTTTCGCGCAGTCTCGCCAATTTGGTGATTTCAGCGCTTTCGTTGGTTGCCGCTGATCTATGTTTGGGGCGCAATTCGATTTATCATTGCGTCTAGATCACGCAATTCCACTTTTCTCTGAGTCAGAGGTGCGTAATGCCCGAGAATTTGTATCTCGACTATTATAGCGTTGGCATTCCGGTTATTTTTATCGCGATAGGAATTATTTTATATCTTCAATCCTTATTGAAAAAGCGTCTGGGCGCTGAGACCATCGCCAAATGTCATGAGGTGGGCAGCTATTATCTTTCAATGGTTGGCACATTTTACGCAGTCTTGCTGGGGCTTATCGTGGTGGACGCCATGACAAAGTTTCAAGAGGCGCAGAACGCCGTTGATCGAGAAATGACAGCGTTGATCCGAATTTACTCGTCAGCTGAAAGATTTCCGGAGCAGAGGGTGCGTTTGGAGAAAACCGTTACGGATTATGCGGATGAGATCATCGATGTCGAATTTCCGATGATGGAGAGAAGGGGGCGTCCAGACGAAAAGGCCAGAGATATTGCGCTGGAAATCCTTCAAACGGTTAAAGGCATAGAGCCTGTCACAGAGAACCAGAAGGCGATGTTTCCCATTTTGCTGTCGGACGTCTCCGATCTTCTGATCGCAAGACGAGAGCGAACCAAGGCGACAAATTTTGGCGAGCCGACAGTTGAATGGATCATTTTAGTTGCAGGCGGGATCATCACGATCGTCCTGACTTTCTTCTTCACGATCGAAAGCCACGCCATACATCTGTTCATGCGCATTTCTATGGCGCTGACAATTTTGATGAGCCTTTATCTCACATTTCTCTTTGGCTCGCCCTTTTCGGGAGATCTGAAGATTTCCAGTGAGCCTTTCAAGATGGTGGATAGTTTTGCGAAGTGGTCTGCTCGAATGACGTCAAAGGCGGAGCCAAAGCCGACGGCTTGCGCGCCTGCGGAACAAAGGAATGAGAAAGACCCGCAAATGGAAAAGCGCAAAGCGATTAAAAAGTGAACGTGCGAGCGTTTGCGGGAAAGATTATCCTAATGGCCATTATAGAAAAAATGCTGATAATCAACCGTATGCTTCCATCTCCCGCCCCATGACCAGCCCTGCCGCGCAAATGTACGGATGACGTTATCGCCTTCATGGACCATGCCGACAATATTGTACTGGCGTTCTTCGGGGCGATCATATGGCTTGCCCGCCTCTGGCGCGGTGAGGTCGCCTTCGCGGTAGGGGTTTTGGATGGGGTTGATGTCG
>JALRFG010000081.1 GCA_023253795.1 Methylocystis sp. | reverse complement strand
ATGGCACCATCGAGACGTCGCTGGGCCGGCATTCGATCCAGCGCGAGAAGATGGCTGTTGTCCCTGAGGCGCGCGGCCGCGAAGCCATCACCCATTGGGAAAAACTCGCCGACTACGGCGTCGCCTCGCTAATCGCCTGCCAGCTGGAGACCGGCCGCACCCATCAAATCCGTGTGCATATGGCGCATATCGGCCATCCGCTGATTGGCGACGCCACCTATGGTTCGGGCTTCAAGACCAAAATTGTGAAACTGCCCGAAAACGCCCGGCTGGCGGTCGAAGAGCTGGGCCGTCAGGCGCTGCACGCCGCAACGCTGGGCTTTGAACATCCGCAAACCAAAGAAGAACTGGTGTTCGAGAGCGAACTGCCGGCGGATTTGCAGGCGCTCAAGGATGCGCTGGAAACAATCGTCAAATGATCGCGCCATTGACCGCGGCGCTCAATCGCGCCTAGTACCCGGCATGGCTTTGCATGTCCTGGTCGCCCAAAGCGCCAAACCGCTTTTCTCCTACCGGAAATATTGGGCGCAGCGCTTCGGCGTCGCGCCGTTTCTGCCGATGTCGCGGCAGGAAATGGATGTGCTTGGCTGGGATTCCTGCGATGTGATCCTTGTCACCGGCGACGCCTACATCGACCATCCGAGTTTCGGCATGGCGATTATCGGTCGGCTGCTGGAGGCGCAGGGTTTTCGTGTCGGCATCATCGCCCAGCCCGACTGGCGCGACGCCAGCGACTTCCGCGCGCTCGGCAAACCCAATCTGTTTTTCGGCGTGACCAGCGGCAATATGGACTCGATGGTCAACCGCTACACGTCGGACCGTCGCCTGCGTCATAATGATTCCTACACGCCGGACGGCAGAGGCGGCAAACGACCCGACCGCGCCGTGATCGTTTACGCCCAGCGCTGCCGCGAGGCCTATCCCGGCGCACCGATTTTGCTGGGCGGCATTGAGGCTTCGCTCCGCCGCATCGCGCATTATGATTACTGGTCCGACAAGGTTCGACGCTCCATCCTGCTCGACGCCAAAGCTGATCTGCTGCTTTACGGCAACGCCGAACGCGCGCTGGTCGAGGTCGCCCACAGGATTGCGAAAAGCGGGATCAAACAGGACTTCTCCGATATTCGCGGTCTGGCCTTTGCGCGCGAAGCGACGCCGGACGGCTGGATCGAAGCCCATGCCGACGACATCGACACGCCGGACGAAGGTCGACGCCATCCCTCCGACGCCGAACAGAGCGAGCGGATTGTGATCCGCCTGCCTGCCTATGAACAGGTGATGGCGGATCCGGAAACCTATGCGCGCGCGTCGCGGGTGCTGCATCGGGAAAGCAATCCCGGCAATGCGCGCCCTCTGATCCAGCGCCACGGCGATCGGGAAGTGTGGCTGACGGCGCCGCCGATTCCGCTGACGACGACGGAAATGGACGCCGTCTACGAACTGCCCTTCGCCCGTGCGCCGCATCTCGCCTATGCAGGCGCCAAAATTCCGGCATGGGAAATGATCCGTCATTCGGTGACGATCATGCGCGGCTGCTTCGGTGGCTGCTCTTTCTGTTCGATCACCGAACACGAAGGGCGCATTATCCAATCGCGTTCAGAAGGCTCTATCCTCAAAGAGATCGAAGCCATCCGCGACGGCGGCGAAGGATTTACCGGCATTATTTCCGATGTCGGCGGCCCGACCGCCAATATGTACCGGATGCGCTGCAAGGACCCGCAAACCGAAGCGCTCTGCCGACGGCCTTCTTGCGTTTATCCGGATATTTGCAAAAACCTCGACACCAGCCACGACGCACTGATCCAGCTTTATCGCAAGGCGCGCGCGCTTCCCGGCGTGAAGAAAGTAATGGTCGCCTCGGGCGTGCGTTATGATCTTGCGGTGAAAAGCCCGACCTATATTCGCGAACTCGTCGAGCATCATGTCGGCGGCTATCTGAAAATCGCGCCCGAGCATACGGAAAGCGGCCCGCTCTCGAAAATGATGAAGCCGGGCATTGGCTCCTACGATCGCTTCAAGCAACTCTTCGACGCTGCGGCGCGCGCCGCCAAGAAAGATTATTTCCTCATTCCCTATTTCATCGCCGCCCATCCCGGCACGACGGATGAGGACATGATGAATCTGGCGCTCTGGCTGAAGCGCAACAAATATCGCGCCGATCAGGTGCAGACCTATCTGCCTTCACCCATGGCGCTTTCGACGGCGATGTATCATACCGGCTTCAATCCGCTGAAACCGGTGCGGCGCGGCGCTTCCGAGGAAGTCGAGACTGTCAAAGGCTTGCGACAGCGTCGTCTGCACAAAGCGTTCCTGCGCTATCACGATCCCGAAAACTGGCCGGTGTTGCGCGAAGCGCTGAAAGCGATGGGGCGCGCCGATCTGATCGGACCGGGCAAGCATCAACTCATTCCGGCGTGGCAGCCGGCCGGTTCCGGCAAGGCGGGAGAAGGACGCCGCATCGCCAGCAAGGGACGCCCACAAACGGAAGGCGGCAAGTTCCTGACCAAGGGCGTTTTTCATAAAAACGGAAAAACCAAACACTGAACGCCCCGCCCGCGTCTTCTGCCGCCTATAGCGCGGACGCCTGTCGCATATGTCCGATTTCCTGCTCAACACGCCTCAGCAGCGCATCAAAACATGCAGCCACTGGCGGCGAGAGTGGCGCACCATGGGTAAAGTTTTCGCCCTCGACGGCGAGAACGACGCATCGACCCGGCAATTGATCAAATGTTCGCGCCAGTTCGAGCGCCGCCGCCAGCCCAAAGCCATGCGAGCTGACACAGCCAATATTTGCAGGCACGCGCTCTTGCGCCGCATCGTAACGATGTATTGTTCCGGCAGCCGCGCCGGATTGGCAGGCGTCGATCACGATCACGTCCGCGGCGCTGATGAGAGCCTCCAGCAATTGGGTAGCGTCGCCTTTAACTTCGACGACACGAATTTCCGGCAACGGCATCCTCGCCAAGGCCTGCGCCGCCAGGCCGCCAATCGCGTCATCGCCACGCGTCGAATTACCGACGCCAATCACAACAATCGTTTCACACCCCGGCGACACCGCTAACCGCGATCAATGTCGAGGCGCAGGAAATGCGTGGCGCAGGAGATGCAGGGGTCGTAATTGCGCACCGTCTGCTCGCAGCGATGCCGTAGCGCCTCTTCGGGGAGATCAAGAAAACCGCCGATAAATTCGACAAGATCCTCTTCGACGCTCGCCTGATTTTGTGATGTCGGCGGCACGATCTGCGCCTCGGCGATGGTTCCGTCTTTTTCCAGCCGATAACGATGATAGAGCAAGCCGCGCGGCGCTTCGGTCGCCGCACAGCCTTCGCCTTTGCGCGGCTCAATGGCGACAAAAGACCGATCAGGCTCTTCATAGGCTTCAATCACCCGCAACGCCTCATCGACGGCATAAAGCGTTTCGACCGCGCGCACGATAATGCTGCGGTAGGGATTGCGGCAGGTGCGCTCAAGCCCGGCGGCGCGCGCCGCCTCCTGCGCCAGAGGCGACAGACGGTCGAAATTCAGGCTGTAACGCGCCAACGGCCCCACCAGATAGGCCGCGCCGGTGTCGCGAAACCGCGAATGCAGCGCCGTCGATTGCGGCACATGGATTTCTTCGAAATGCTTGTCGTAATCGTCGGCGGAAATATCGAGACCGCGATTGGAGACGATCCGCCCTTCGTTGAAGGGGTACTCCTGATCATGTCGCAACGCCACGAAAGTGTAATCACGCTCACGTTCCGGGAACTCTAACGTTCCGGCCCAGTGCACCGTGGCGAGCGCGGCGTCGCGCGCCCATTTCAGCCGCTCGGCCAGCGGCGCAAATTCCTTCTTGCGCGGCGCGCGATGAAAACCGCCAACGCGGACATTGATCGGATGAATCTCGCGACCGCCCAGAAAATTCAGAATTTCATTTCCGACTTTCTTGAGCTGCAAACCCTGGCGCACAAGATCGCCATGATCGCGCGCCATCTCGACGCCGCCGGCATAGCCCAGAAAATCCGGCGCATGCAGCATATAGATGTGCAAGACATGCGACTCGATCCATTCGCCGCAATAAAGCAGCCGCCGCAAAGCGCGCAGTTGCGGCGACAATGTCACGCCATGGATATTCTCCAGCGCATGAACCGCGCTCATCTGATAGGCGACCGGGCAGATGCCGCAGATGCGCGCGACGATATCCGGCGCTTCGCTGAAATCCCGGCCGCGCAGGAAAGCCTCGAAAAACCGTGGCGGCTCAAAAATATTCAATTCCGCGCTGCGAACGACGCCATCGCGGATCGTGACCTTAAGTCCGCCTTCGCCCTCGACGCGGGCGAGAACGTCAACCTTGACCGTCTTGGTCATGTCGTTCGCTTTCCTGCCGGAACGCGTCGGCGTTCGCATTGAAAGTTGAATAGAGCCGCGCCAACGCGCGCTGATCCATCCCCAGTTCGGACAATTTTGCGCTCAGAGCCGGAGCGTTAGGCGTTTCCTTGGGGCCAAAACAGCCATAGCAGCCACGATTATAGGAGGGGCAAAGCGCGCCGCAGCCGGCATGGGTGACGGGACCAAGACACGGCGCGTCATGGGCGACCATAACGCAGGCGTTTCCCTTGAGCTTGCACTCCACGCAAACGCTATG
The DNA here is from genome assembly GCA_023253795.1 of Methylocystis sp. Taxonomy (GTDB): domain Bacteria; phylum Pseudomonadota; class Alphaproteobacteria; order Rhizobiales; family Beijerinckiaceae; genus Methylocystis. The sequence continues at coordinate 3,716 of JALRFG010000081.1, read as the reverse complement.
CGCCGGCGTCGCGGGGCGCCGACCGACAAGAAAGGCGCCGAGCACCTCGACCAGCTGATGCTTGTTGATCGGGCAGCCACGCAGCTCGAAATCAACGCGCACATGATCGGAAATCGGCGTCGATGTCGCCAGCGTTTCAATATAATCCGGCCGCGCATAGACGATGCGGGTGTATTCTTTTACATCCGAAAAATTCCGCAACGCCTGAATGCCGCCCGAGGTGGCGCAGGCCCCGATCACAATCAGTTTGGTCGAGCGCCGTCGCACCTCTTGAATGCGGACGGCGTCATGCGCGGTGGTGATGGAACCCTCAACCAGCGAAATATCGTAATGACCGCTGATCTCAGAGCGGGTCGCTTCTGGGAAATAGGCGATATCAACCGCTTCCGCCAGCGCGAGAATCTCATCCTCGCAATCGAGCAAGCTAAGCTGGCAGCCATCGCAGGAAGCGAATTTCCAGACGGCCAGCCGTGGTCGCTTGTGTCGGCCCGTCATGTCACAGCTCCTTGACGGACATCAGCGGCCGCATGCGCTCATAGGTGAACACAGGGCCGTCACGACAAATAAAAGTTGGCCCCAACTGGCAATGTCCGCAGTGTCCAATGGCGCATTTCATATTGCGCTCCATCGAGACAAAGATTTTAGTCGCGTCGAGACCCTGTTCGGTCAAGGCGGCGCCGACAAAGCGCATCATCACTTCCGGCCCGCACAACAGCGCAATGGCGCGCGACGGGTCAAGCTGAACCCGCGGGAGAAGGCCCGTGACAACGCCGACATGTCCGCGCCAATCGACGCCGGCGTGATCGACCGTCAGTTCAATATTGATCTTTTTCTCTCGTCGCCACGCCTCGACCTCGGCATGAAACACAATATCCTCGGGACGACGCGATCCATAAAGCAGCGTCACGGCTCCGAAAGCATCGCGACGCGCCAGAATATCGTAAATTGATGGCCGCAATGGCGCGAGGCCCAGACCGCCGGCGATGATGAGCACATCCGAGCCCGGCGTCGCCATTGGCCAACCGACGCCAAACGGTCCGCGCACGCCAATCGGATCGCCCGGCGCAAGATTGGCGAGCGCATGAGAGACGGGACCGACATCGCGGATCGTGTGAATGAGACGCTCACCGCCGGGCGCGCCGCTAATGCTGATCGCCGCCTCGCCGACGCCGAAAGCGGTAAGCATGTTGAACTGTCCGGGCGCAAAATCACATGGCGCGTCATCCGCCATTTCAATATCCAGCGTCCAGACGCCCGGCGCGTCGCTGCGACGGCCGCGCACATAGCCCAATCGCGGCACGTCCGCCGGAACGCCGCAGCCAGATGTGGTCGAAAGCCTGTGTGCTGACATGAGGGCCATCAAGATGGCACGCCGTAGAGATCGAGAAGCTGCGTGCGACACGCATGTAGCCGCTCGATCAACACCGGCAGAACGCGCTTGGTCAATGCATAGCCCAACGCCGGCTCATTTTCGCATTTAACGCGGAGACAGGTGGCGTCGAGCGCCACAGCATGGGTTTTTTCAACTGTGCGGGCGTCATAGGACCAGCGATAGGGCGGCGCGAGCCAGTTAATGCCGAACACTTCTCCTGGTCCCACTGTCAGAAAAGTGGCTACACCACGGCCCGGCGCAGATATCTGCAGCGCGACATGTCCTTCGCGCACCAGATAAAAACGGTCGGCGGCGTCGCCCTCATGACAAATGAATTCGCCGGCAGCGAACGACACATCATGCGCACAGCCGCTGGCCAGTCCGATGAAGGACGGATCGAGGCCGGCGAAAAAGGGATGCGCGCCCAGCATCTGCTCCAATGTTTCCATAGCTGTCTCTCAAACTGCCTCGACGCCGGCGATGGCCCGCACTTCTTCCGTAATGTCGATGCCGACCGGGCACCAGGTGATGCAACGCCCGCACCCGACGCATCCGGATGAGCCGAACTGCTCCACCCATGTCGAGAGCTTATGCGTCATCCACTGCCGATATCTTGAAGCGACGCTGTTACGCACGCCGCCGCCATGTAGGTAGGAAAAGTCCATCGTAAAACAGGAGTCCCAGCGTCTTTCCCGCGCATAGCGTTCGCCCGCAAGATCGGAAACGTCGTCCACCGTCGTGCAGAAACAGGTCGGGCAAACCATGGTGCAATTGGCGCAGGAGAGGCAGCGTGTCGCGACCTCCTGCCAGCGCGGATGCAAAAGATTATCCGCCATAAGTTGCGGGGTATTCACCCCGGCGGGCATCGACCGGCCCATCGATTCTGTGGTGTGTTCAACCTGCGCCTGCGCAGCATTATGTTCCTGCGCCGTCGCCGCACGGCTTGAAATCTGATCCATCAGCGCCTGCCCCGCCGACGACCCCACATCAACGAGGAAGAGGTGATCCTGCGCGGTCTTAAGCTCGGTCAGCGCCAGATCGAAGCCGCCAGTTGCAGCCGGCCCCGTTTCCATAGATGCGCAAAAACACGAGCCGCCCGCCTTGCTGCAATTAACGGCGATGAGGAGCGCATGATCCCGACGCATTTTATAATGCGCGTCTACATGCTGGCCGCCAGTCAATACGCGGTCCTGTATAGCGATGGCGGCGAGTTCGCAGGCGCGCACGCCGATAAAAGCAGCGCGCTCAGCATAGATGTCAGCCGCGTGGATGTTGACGCCGCCTCCCTCGCGCTGCGCGCGCCATAATTCAATCTGTGGCGCATGAAGAAATTTTTTCCACGCATGTGGACCAACAACAAAACCGAAATATTCCGCCTCCGGCGCGTCAACCAGACGATAGCTCCCTGGCCCCTGCACATCCGTCACGCCCAGCGGCAGATCGTCGATCGATTCAATATCGTCGTAAATGATAACGTCATCACGCACTGTCGGCGCAATCACTCGCCGTCCTTCGCCGGCAAGAATTGCGATCAGTTGCTGCAGCCCTTCTGCTGTGATGACGCGCTGTTCAGCCATCCGCTTTCCACGCCCTGTGCGGGCTTTCCCGCTTTAGAAACCCGTTCATATGACGAGCCCGCGCCTTCTCCGGCCAAGCCGTCATTACGCCTTCCACATCATTACGGACTTGCTCGCCCCCGCCAATGTCCGCGGGCGATACAAGCGCCGACTTCCCGACAAACGCATGGTTCAGGCCCCCGGATTCGGCGCAATCAGACAGACGCATGAATATTTGCGCCCAACAGTGGCGAAATTGCAACACTTTTTTTCTTATTATTTCAATCTCTTATGACAAGTCACCATCTTAACCAAAAATTTCCATATCTCCATCTGCAAAACGCCCCTTCGCGCCATTGACGCACATCTCGTCACTTCTAAGGTAGTCGTAGATGGATTCTTGCAACCGAGAAGGGAGGTTACAATGGACGAAACCTACTGCGTTCTCTATCGCGATAGCCATTCGCGTCATCCCGCTTCGCGGCTGAGCATGGCCTATATGTCGCTTGATCTTGCGATCAATGCGGCTTTTCATATTGCTGAAAAACATTTCGAGCCGATCGAAATCCGCGGATCGGATGGCACGATCGTCAAAACATCGGCCTTGATGAAGGCGATCGCCGTCTGCGCAGGCTGAAAATTTGCGCTGAACGGCACGAGGGCCCGACAATATTGGTTGGGTGACCCAGCCATTTATCGATAACTTCAATCTAGGGAAGGTCTGATTTAATCATCTGATCTTGGCAAATCGCTTTTGATTTGATTCAATCTCTTTGCGAGGTTGCCAT
>JALRFG010000080.1 GCA_023253795.1 Methylocystis sp. | reverse complement strand
GTTTCTGATCCCCGGCGGCTTTCGCCTGTTGATCGGCCACGATATCGAAGATCATCGGGTGTTGCGCGATATTCTTCGTAACGCGCTGGGCGTGTCGCTGTTCTGGCTGGTGCTGGTCGGCGTCTTTGGCGGTCTGTTCGTGTCTTATCGGATGATCGAGCGCGTCGATATTATGTCGGCCTCCGCCCGTCGGATTATGGCCGGCGACATGAATGAGCGCCTTGCGGTTTCGGGCTCCGGCGATGAACTTGATCGTCTAGCCGAGACTTTCAACGCCATGCTGGCGCGCATCTCGGAATTGATGGCCGGCTTACGCGAGGTCTCCGATAACATCGCCCATGATCTCAAGACGCCGCTGACACGCATGCGCAATCGCGCCGAAGCGGCGCTGCGTCAGGCGGATGATCCCAAAAAACAGAAAGAGGCGCTGGCGGCGATTATCGATGAGTCCGACGATCTCATCGCTGTCTTTAATGCCCTGCTGATGATTGCGCGCGCCGAGGCTGGCTATTCAACGGATAATCTTGTCGCCTGCGATGCGGGCGTGGTTGTCGGCGATATGGCCGAAATGTACGAACCGGTAGCAGAAGAGCAGGGCATGACGCTTGCTCTTGAGACCGAGCCCGGCCTGATGGTGACCGGCAATCGTGAGTTGCTCGGACAGGCGGTTGTCAATCTGATCGACAATGCGTTGAAATATGGCCGCTGCGAACGCGATCCCCATGTCGATGTGAGCGCCCGCCGCGCCGGCGATCGCATTGAGATCACCGTCGCCGATCATGGACCGGGGGTTTCGGCGGCGGATCGCGAGAGGCTCACAGGACGTTTCGTGCGGCTGGAGAATTCTCGCACGCTGCCGGGCTCAGGACTCGGCCTGTCGATGGCGGCGGCCATCGCGCGCCTGCATCATGGCGTGCTGCGGATCGAGGACAATGCGCCGGGCCTGCGCGTGACGCTGTCGTTGCCGGCGGCGCAGGAAAAATAGCTTCAATAAAAACTGGCGCGAATATTCGTCCGTATCAAGCGGCCGATTGCGCCTGCTGCGCGTTTGCTGGGCCGATAGCGGCAGACTGCGAAAGCGGCGTCGGGCAGGGAAGGCGGATCATGGCGACCGTGCCGACGCCTTGTTGCGAACGAATGCGTAATGCGCCGCCATGGAGATCCATCAAGGCGCGGGCGATGGCGAGCCCGAGGCCAGAGCCCTTCATACCATTCTCCAGAACAGCCGCGTTTTGCTCGAAAGGCCGTCCCAGGCGTGACAACGCCTGTGGATCGATGCCGCGACCTGTGTCGGCGACATAGAGGGCGACCATGTCGCCACACCGGCGGGCGCGTATGTGCACGGCGCCATCCGCGTCTGTGAATTTCACGCTATTCGACAAAAGCGCGCCCAGCGTCTTGACGATGGCGGGCAGGTCGCCGACGCAATAGAGATCATCGGCGCAGTCGATATTGAGCGCTAGGCCCTTTTCCTCGATGCGCGGCCGCCATTGCGCCACAGCGCGGCGGATGGCGTCGGTGACGCGCAATTCGCGCTCTGCGAGCCGCATCTGGCCGGTCTCCAGCATCGACATGTCGAGAATATCGCTCAACACCTCATTCAGATAGCTGCCGCCCTTATGGATGTTGTTGCAATATTCGAGATATTTCGGTGAACCGAGCGCGCCAAAGGGCTCTGCTTGCATCATTTCGGCAAAGCCGATGATGGCGTTGAGCGGGGTCCGCAATTCATGGCTCATATTGGCGAGAAATTCTGATTTCGCCTGATAGGCGGCTTCGGCCTCGGCTTTCTGGTGGTGATACTCCTCAGCGAGCGTCGCCAGCTGCTGCGCCTGCATTTCCAGCATCTGACGCGAGCGGGTGAGATCGGCGACGCTTGCGGTCAACTGGCGCTCGGAGTCGCGCAGCTGTTCTTCATTGCGTTTAAGCGCGGTGATGTCGGCGCCAACAGAGACATGTCCGCCATCCTTGGTGCGGCGCTCATTGACTTGCAGCCAGCGACCGTCGGCGAGTCTGGCTTCATAGGTGCGCGCATCGCTTGCGCGCAGCGTTGCGGAAGAGGTCTCGGTCTGCGTCACAGGCGCGCGTGCTGCGCGCATCACCTGCGCATAGCTTGCCCCCTTGAGCGCCTCCTGGTCAGTGAGGGCGTAAAGATCGATGAATTTCGAATTGCAGGCGACGAGGCGGTTTTCAGCGTCCCACAAGACGAAGGCTTCAGAGATCGACTCGATAGCGTCACGAAGACGGGCGCTCGCCAGCGTCTTGTGTTCGGCGAGCATATGCTGCTCCGAAACATCAACCGCAATGCCAACCAGATGCGGGCTGGCGCCGTTGTTCGCTGAAGCATCATCAATCAGCTGGGCGCGGGCGCGCAGCCAGATCCACGCGCCATTGGCGTGGCGGGCGCGAAACTCATGTTCGATCGTGCGGTTTTGAGACGCTATCGCCAGATCAGCGACGGCGGAAAGATCGCCATCGTCTGGATGGATCAGCGCATTAATTTCATCGAATGACACGCTACGGCCCTCGGCTGGCAGACCGAGCATTTCATACATAGAGTCGGACCAATAGACCTGACCCGCCTTCACGTCCCAGTCCCATAAGCCGCAGCGGCCGCTGGAAAGCGCCGTATCGAGGCGCCGGCGGATCGTCGCGTTAATGGCTTCCGCCGCCTGACGTTCACGAGACTGACGAAAATAGCCATAGACAATCATCAGCAGCATCGTCGTGGTGACAGCGAAAAGCAGCGCATATTGCGCCGCCGCCGCACGCCAGTCGCCGAGCACATTGTCGATCGGGTGGATCATCGCCACCTGCCCGAAGGGCGCGGGCAGTTTACGCATAGTGGCGAGAGCCGGCGCGCCATTGGCGAGCGTAACGCGCATCACGCGGTCACCGGTAAGAAGCGCCGCGACATCCTTATTGGCGCCAAGCACATCGGCCAGTGTTGCATCTTGTGACGGCAAGGGGGGGAAAGCGGCGGCGACGCGTCCATTGGCGTCGGTCAGCAGCACACGGCGGCCGTGCGTCAGCAGCCGTCGCGGCACAATGCGATTGAAGCTGTCGCCGAGCGAAAGAGCATTCGGCCGGATGTCGTCCTGAAGATCGCGCGAGACAAGGCGCGCAAAAATATCGAGATCCGCCGTGGCTTCGTCGACCAGTCGGTCCTGCATTGACGTGGTGAGGGAGGCGATGAAGGCGATAAGGCTAATGAGACAGATCGCGCAAACGATAAAAGCCAGACGGGGCAGTCCGTCGCCGTTCTTCGGCGGCTTGTCATCGCCAAAGCGATAGCCGCTCCAGACCGTTTCGGCGTGACTCATCGCTCTGGCTGCGTTGGCGCGCGCCATTCAGGCATCTCCGAATTGTCGGCGATTTCACAGGCAGGCGGGAGGCCCCCCGAATCACCTCCATTCGAATCGCTCTTGAGTCGTTTGTCCAGACCTTAATGAGAAGTTAATTGCGCCGGACTCATTTTTGGTCAGGCCAGCGCACGCGTGGCGATGTCCTTGACGTCGGCGGAGAGCGCAGGCTGGTCGAGAATATGCCGCAAACGCGTCTCGATCAGCGCGCGCCGCCGTGGCTCCATCGTACGCCATGCGCGTAGAGAGGAGAGCAGACGCGCCGCAACCTGCGGGTTGCGCGGATCGAGCTCCAGCACAACGCGGGTCAACAGATCGTAGCCAGAACCGTCGAGCGCATGGAAACGGGTGAGGTTGCCGTTCGTGAACGTTCCCAACAGCGCACGAACCCGATTGGGGTTGGAGAGCGAAAACTCCGGATGCGTCATCAGCGTAACGACGCGATGGGTGGTTCCCTCTTCCGGGATCATCGCCTGAAGCGCGAACCATTTATCAAGCACCAGCCCGTCGCCGGCAAATTGCGCATAAAATTGTTCGAGCGCCGTTTCGCGCGCCGGACCGCCGATCAGGGTCAGTGCGGATAGCGCCGAGAGACGATCGGTCATATTGGTCGCGTGCGCGAATTGCTCAGCCGCCAGTTTAGCGCCTTTCGCCACTTCCCCGGCGGCGACAAAATCGAGCGCCACGGCGCGCAGGGCCCGCCGACCAGCGCTGGCGGCATCCGGCGTATAGGGGCCATTATTGTTCATCGCAGCGTAGAGACGTTCGAAGTCATTGGCGAAGGCGCGGCCGATTTCCGCCCGCAGTCCCATCCGCGCTGCAAAGAGAACATCAGGATCGACATTCTCACGCGTCTCGCGCGCCAAATCGATCTCGGAGGGCAGGGCCAGCGCCTGCGCAGCGAAGGCCGGATCATCTTCGGCTTTCGTCAGCAAAGCCTTGAGCGCGTCAATATAGCCGGGAGCCGTTGGCGCTGTCGCCCCGGCCTGCGCCGCCGCGATGCGCGAGAAGATGGCGCGCAGCGCGAGCGTTTGCGCCGCCTGCCAACGATTGAAGGGATCATCGTCGCAGGCGAGCAGTCGTTCGAGATCGGCGCTGTCAGGCGCTGGCTCAAGCCGTACCGGCGCAGAGAAGCCGCGCAGCAGAGACGGAGCCGGTCGGGAAGGAACCTGCGTGAAGGTGATTGTGCGCGAGGCTGTCGTCAGTTCGAAAACGCCGCGCTGCAATTCATCATCGCGCGCGTCGGGGCTGACGAGTTTGATCTTCTGGCCATTCTTGCCAAACAGCGCCAGCGCGACCGGGATCACGACGGGCTTTTTGTCGCTTTGTCCGGGCGTCGGCAGGGTTTCCTGTCGCAACGTGAGCGAAAAGACGTGTCGCGTCGGATCATAGGCGCCCTCGGTGGAGACGATCGGGGTGCCAGCCTGGCTGTACCATAGAGCGAAATGCGACAGATCGCGTCCCGACGCTTGGGCGAAGCAGGACAGGAAATCCTCCACCGTCGCCGCAACGCCGTCGAAACGTTCGAAATATAGATCCATGCCGCGCCGGAAGGCGTCGTCCCCGATCAGCGTGCGCAGCGCACGCACCAACTCTGCGCCTTTCTCATAGACGGTCGCGGTGTAGAAGTTGTTGATCTCGTGATAGACATCCGGCCGCACGGGATGCGCGAGCGGTCCGGCGTCTTCCGGAAATTGCGCCAACCGCAGACCGCGCACATCGCTGATCCGCTCCACGGCGCGTGAGCGTTGATCGGCGGAGAACTCCTGATCGCGAAACACCGTCAGCCCTTCCTTGAGGCAGAGCTGAAACCAGTCGCGACAGGTGATGCGATTGCCTGTCCAGTTATGAAAATATTCGTGGGCGATGACCGCCTCGATGCCGGCGTAATCGTGATCGGTCGCGGTTTCCGGCGACGCCAGTACATATTTGTCGTTGAAGACGTTCAGGCCTTTATTCTCCATCGCGCCCATATTGAAGTCAGAGACGGCGACGATATTGAACACGTCGAGATCATATTCGCGACCGAACTTCTCTTCGTCCCAGCGCATCGATCGTTTGAGCGCGTCCATGGCGTAGGCGGCGCGCGGCTCCTTGCCATGCTCCACATAGATGGCCAGATCGATCCGGCGTCCCGACATGGTTGTGAAGGCGTCGCGCAGCACGCCGAGATCGCCGCCGACGAGCGCGAAGAGATAAGACGGTTTGGGGAAGGGATCGCGCCAGATGGCGTAATGGCGGGTCGTCCCGGCGATATCGCCGGCCTCTACAGGATTGCCGTTAGAGAGCAGGATGGGCGCTTCCGCTTTCTCGGCTTCAATCCGGGTCGCGTAGACGCTGAGCACGTCCGGTCGATCGAGGAAATAGGCGATGCGGCGAAAGCCCTCCGCCTCGCATTGCGTGCAATAGGCGGAGCCCGAGCGATACAGGCCGGAAAGCTGTGTGTTGGCCGAGGGGTTCACCTCGGTTTCCATCTCGAGCACAAAAGGCGCATCGGGCGTCGCCGTCAGCACGAAGCGATCCGGGGTCGCCGTGTATTCCTGGGGATCGAGCAAACGGCCATCGAGCGTTGCGCCGAGCAGCGTCAGTCCGTCGCCATCAAGCGCCAGCGGCGCTGACGGATCGCCCTTGGGATTGCGTCGCAGCGCCAGCCTTGCAAACGCCTTGGTCGCCGTCGGGTGCAGGCGGAAATCGAGATCGACGGAGTCGATCAGGAAATCGGCTGGCCGGTAATCGACAAGACGAACAGGGACATTGGCGGCGTGGCGCATAAGAAACTCCAGCGATTGAGCGACTGCTGCTGAATATCTCATATAAGGCGCGCGGCAAGCATTGCGATGGCGGCCAGCCGGGCCGGAAGCGCCGTTGAGGCCCGGGAACAGGGCTTTCTCCGGGCTTGTCCGCCTGTCGACGGATGCTCGAAGACGGGTTAAACGGGAGGAAAGAGGCCAGCGATGCTCAGGATTTTTTGTTCGCCGACGCGATATGTTCAAGGGGCGGGGGCGACATCAGAGCTTGCTGCCCAATTGGCGCATCTGGCGCTCGGTGCGCGAACGCTGGTGATCACCACCCGGTCGCCGCGCGCCGCTCTGGAGCCTGTTTGGCGCGAGAGCTTCGCCGCGCACAATCTTGAAATGGATATTTTCGATTTTGGCGGTGAGTGCTCGCTTGCCGAAATCAGCAAGGGCGTGGCGGCGGCGCAGCGTTTCAACGCCACCACGATCATCGGCGCCGGCGGAGGCAAAACGCTTGATATGGCGCGGGCCGTCGCAGGGGCATTGGCGCTGCCGATCGTATGTTGCCCGACAACTGCGGCGAGCGACGCGCCGTGTAGCGCGCTCTCGGTGATTTATTCGGAAACAGGCGTTTTCGAGACAATCCAGTATTACCGGCGCAACCCCGATCTGGTGCTGGTGGATAGCGCCGTCATTCTGCGTGCGCCGGTGCGCACATTCGTCGCCGGCATGGGCGATGCGCTGGCGACCTATTTTGAAGCGCGCGCCTCCGCAGCGGCCGGCAAGGCGAATGTGCCCGGCGGCGCGCCCACCCTCGCGGCGCTGGCGATTGCTGAACTATGCTACCGCACGCTTCTGAAGGATGGTCCGGCCGCGCTGTCGGCGGCGCGTCAGGGCGTGGTGACGCCGGCTTTCGAAAATGTGGTGGAAGCGAATACTCTGCTCTCCGGGCTTGGCTTCGAGTCCGCCGGCCTTGCCGCCGCCCACTCAGTGCATAACGGGCTGACGGCGCTGCCCGAGACGCATGATTTCATGCATGGCGAAAAGGTCGCAATCGGTACGCTTGTGCAACTAATGCTCGAGGAGCAAGAACCTGCGCTTCTCGATGAAGTCTATGGGTTTTGCGTCCGGGTCGGGCTACCGGTCACGCTTGCGGAAATTGGCCTTGGCGCATTCTCCTGCGCGAAAGCGATGGCTGTGGCGACACGCGCGCTGGTCGAAGGCGAAAGCGCGCATCACGAGCCCTTCCCGGTAACGCCGGATCGTCTGGCGGACGCTATTTTCGCGGCCGACGCCTATGGCCGGGCGTTTCGTGACAAGAACATGTGAGCGTCACACGTACTAATTCGCCGCGATAATCACATCCTGCGGGCTAAAATGAGCGATTAATTTATCGCCTTTCTTGATCTCCAGTTTCTCTGCGCGCTCGAGCGGAATAACCGTCGTCAGCGTTTTTCCGTCCCCAATGCTCAGCAAAATCTCCCAGCTTTTTGGGCCCTTGATGAGTCTTGTGACGGTTCCGGAAACATTGTTTTCATCACCCGCACGCTTTTGGTTGGAAAGATTGATCGCATAGGCTTTGACAAGCGCGAGAACTTTTTTGCCAATATCCAGTTCGAGTTCGTCAACCGCGGCGTTTGTCACAACGGCGATCAGTTCTGCGCCTGAGGCGAGGCGCAGATGGAGTTCGACGTCTACGGGACCTTTACGGATTTTCTCAATCACACAATGAAAGGCGTTTCTGCTGGATATGCGCGCGCCGAAGGTGAAGAGAAGCAGCTCCTCATCGCCAAGCAGGCCTGTTTCCGAAATCCGGGACGACAGGCGGGCGAGTTTTTCCTCGATTTTATGAAAGGTATCGATCAGGCGCAGGCCTTCTTCCGTGACATGTGCGCCTCCGCCGCCGCCTGAGCCGCCCATTTTTGTCACAAAAGCGGGGCTGGGCAGAAGATTATTGATGGCGTCGACGGAGTCCCACGCGGTTTTGTAGCTATAGCCGACGGCCTTTGCGGCTTTGCTGATACTGCCGTGTTTTGCGACCGCCTCTAAAAGTTTGATGCGGTCTCTCCCGACCAGAAAACGGTCGCCACTCCGCAGAGAAATTGTCGCGTCAATTTTGGGCTTGGGCATTTACGGCTCAATGTATGCAAAATCTCAATAGCTCCATTCATACAGCTAATTCTTTTTATTTTCAATTAGATGTTTTAATAACGCCGCGGTCGGCCGCGTGATGGCTTGCTCTCGCTAAGTAAATAAATTATATGACGTGAGAAGAGTGTATTCG
>JALRFG010000007.1 GCA_023253795.1 Methylocystis sp. | reverse complement strand
TGGCGTCAAAATCATCAAGGACGCCAAATCGAGTTCCGGTCTGGTCCGCGATGATTTCTACGACTGGACCAAGGCCGCGCGCGACATCGCCGGCGGCGGCCAGAAGATCGATGTCGCCGTGATGATGATCGGTAGCAATGATCGACAGCAAATCCATCAGGGCGCGGAAACCGTCGATCCGATGACGCCACGCTGGCGCGAGCTTTACGCCGCCAGGGTCGATGCGGCGCTGACGCCGTTCCGGGAAAAGAAAATCCCGGTCGTATGGGTGGGCCTGCCGGTGATGAAAAGCGAAAGCTTCTCCGCCGATATGGCCAAGCTCAACGAAATCTTCAAAGAACGCGCTCTGCGTCAGGGCGATGTTTACGTCGATCTCTGGGAGGCTTTTTCGGACGAGAAAGGCCAATACAGCGCCTTCGGGCCAGACATCGACGGCGAGATCGTCAAAATCCGCTCCGCCGATGGCGTCCACTTCACGGCGGCGGGCGCCGTCAGCGTCGCTCATTTCGTCGCGACGGAAATCAAAAAGCTTTATGACGCCCGGCGATCGGCGGAGCCCAACCTCGCCGTTCAATCGCCGGCTCCAGCGGCCGCCGCGCCGACCGCCGCCAAAGCCACTGGACCGGTTGAATTCCGTTCCCCGGTGCCGGCGGCTTTTTCGGCCGCGCCCAGTCTTGCCGAACGTCCCGCCATTGGACCGGTTCAAACCCTCGGACCGCCCACGGTTCCGAGCGGCGGCGAACTCGCCCGCAAATCGAGCGACCCGCTGCCTGATGGCGGCGACGCGGCGGCGAAAGCGCTCGCCCGGCACGTTTTTGTTCAAGGCGGCGACCAAACGGCGCGCCAGAATCGCGCCGACGATTACTCGTGGAAAGCGCCGCCGACGGCAAAAGCGCACTAGGCCTGACGGGCGCCTTCGGGCGCACCGTCGGGTAATCGTAAAAATTTCGTTAACAATATTTGCATCGACACGGAACGATTAGGCCGGCTCGCGCATTCTCCCGCCAAAGGTGAGATACAGGAGCCTCCCGCCATGCAGTTCTTCCCGGTTCTCAGCGTCACGTTTGGTAAGTCTCGCCTGTCCTGCGTTGCGGCGGCCGCTCTCTTCACGCTGGCCGGCGCAAGCGCCGCGCGCGCGGACGACCGTTCTTTCATGGCTCTGTTTGAAGACGCCGCTCCCGCCGCCGCGCAATATCCCGCCGGCGCCGAAGACATGGTCGCCTCCTACAACGACAATCGCGACCAGGTTGAGACAGACACCAAAGTCGCGCGCGAATATCCGTCCACCACGCGCGAACTCGTGCCGGACCCGACGGAAGAGAAGCCGGGCACGATCACTGTCGACACCCAGAACCGCTATCTCTACCTCTCGCTCTCGAATGGCCAGGCCATTCGCTATGGCGTCGGCGTTGGTCGCGAAGGCTTCACCTGGAAGGGGCGCACCCGCATCGGCCGCAAGGAAACCTGGCCGGCCTGGACGCCTCCGAAGGAAATGCTGAAGCGTCGTCCGGACCTGCCCCGTCATATGTCGGGCGGCGAAGACAATCCGCTGGGAGCCCGCGCCATGTATCTCTACTCGGGCAATCGCGACACGATGTTCCGCATCCATGGCTCCAATGAGCCCTGGTCGATCGGCGAGGCGGTCTCTTCCGGCTGCATCCGTATGCTGAACGCCGATGTGTCCGATCTGTTCAGCCACGTGAAGGTTGGCACCACCGTCAACGTGCTCTGAGCCAAAGAGAGATCAAACGAAAAAAGCCCCGGCGTCGCCGGGGCTTTTTTTGTTAAGGTGGAATGTTCATTCCATATTGCAGGTGAAGACGAAGTTGGTGGCCGCCGACACCGTCACCTGAATGACGATCCAGATGCCGATCAGAATCCAGCCCATCTTCTGTTTGCCGCGCCCATAAAGAAAGGCGCCGATCAACGGCAAAGCCAAAAAGAAGAACTGCCACGGCTGCGAGACGAATGTGTCGCAGTACCAGAGATTAAGTTTCTCGCTGATCATTTTTCCTCACCTTGGCAGATCTGTGTCGCCCATCAGCCAGGCGTCGACGGAAGCGGCGCATTGACGCCCTTCGCGTATCGCCCAGACGACCAACGACTGGCCACGCCGCATGTCTCCGCATGCGAACACTTTGTCACGTGAGGATATATAGGCGCGCGTATCCGCTGCGACATTCCCCCTCGCATCCAAATTCACGCCGCTCGTTTCGAGCAGCCCCTCGCGCACAGGCGACACGAAACCCATCGCGAGCAGCACAAGATCGGCCTTGATCGTGAAAGAGCTGTTGGGCTCTTCCTGCATCTGGCCATCGACCCGAACGCAACGCAGGCCGGTCACGACGCCATTCTCCCCGACAAATTCTTTTGTCAGAACCGAGAAGTCGCGCGCGGCGCCCTCCTCATGCGACGACGAGGTGCGCAGCTTCAGCGGCCAGTCTGGCCATGTCAGCAGCTTGTTTTCCTTCTCGGGCGGACGCGGCATGATTTCGAGCTGCGTCACGGACAGCGCGCGCTGACGCACCGAGGTGCCGATGCAATCCGAGCCAGTGTCGCCGCCGCCAATCACCACGACATTTTTGCCGGTCGCCAGAATGGGTTCGTTCTTCCCAATGGCTCGCCGGACACGCGGCAGTTTTGCTGCGTCAGAAAATCCATGGCGTAGTGAACGCCATCCAGCTCACGGCCAGGCAGCGGCAGATCGCGCGGTTTTTCCGCGCCGCCGGCGAGGATCACCGCATCATGACCGTTGATGAGATCCTGCGCCGAGAGATCAACGCCAACGTTCACATTATAATGGAAAACCACGCCTTCAGCGGTCATCTGCGCGACGCGGCGGTCGATCAGATGCTTCTCCATTTTGAAATCGGGAATGCCGTAGCGCAGCAGACCGCCCGCTTTCGCGAGTTTTTCGTAGACATGGACGTCATGTCCGGCGCGCGCGAGTTGCTGCGCGGCGGCGAGTCCCGCCGGACCGGCGCCAATGACGGCGGTCTTCTTGCCCGTCTTGTGTTTCGGCGTGAGCGGAACGACCCAGCCTTCCGTGAACCCGCGATCGATGATTGCGGCCTCAATGGATTTAATCGTGACCGGCTGATCCTGAAGATTGAGCGTGCAGGACGCTTCACACGGCGCCGGACAAATCCGGCCGGTGAACTCCGGGAAGTTGTTGGTGGAGTGGAGGTTGCGCAGCGCATCCTCCCAGCCGCCGGAATAGACCAGCTCGTTCCAGTCCGGGATCTGGTTGTGGACCGGGCAGCCGTTGTGACAGAACGGAATGCCGCAATCCATGCAGCGCGAGGCCTGCCCGCGCGTGGCTTCTTCCGACAGCGGAATGACGAATTCGTCGTAATGGCGAATTCGATCGGCCGCCGGCTTATACTTGCGGTCCTGCCGGTCGATTTCGAGAAAGCCGGTCACCTTGCCCATGTTGCTTTCAAACCCCTCGCCTCGGGCGACGCCGCTGCGCCGCCGATTGGACGCCCGGTCTCACGTTGATCCGGGCCCTGCTGTTTCATCTGCCGTCGCAACTGGTTTATGCGGCGGCGCATTCCTTTAAAGACGCCTCAGGCGCCCGCCGCCTTTTGCTGAGGCGACTGGCCGCGACGCGCGTTCATTTCGTTCAGCGCACGCCGATACTCGACCGGCATCACCTTCACGAATTTCGTCTTGCTGTTTTCCCAATCGTCCAGAATCTCGCGCGCACGGGTCGAGCCCGTATATTTGAGATGATTGGCGATGAGATGACGCAGACGTTCCGCGTCGTAACGGGTCATGTCGCTCATAATGTCGACCCGACCATGCGCCGCAAGATCGTTGGTCTGGTGATAGGCGTTCTCCATCGCCAGCTCTTCGCTGCGGACCGGCTCAAGATCAACCATCGAGAGATTACAGCGGGAGGCGAAATCGCCCGCGCCATCGAACACATAAGCGACGCCGCCAGACATGCCGGCCGCAAAGTTACGGCCTGTCTGACCCAGAACGACAACCACGCCGCCGGTCATATATTCGCAGCCGTGATCGCCAACGCCCTCGACGACCGCATAGGCGCCAGAGTTGCGCACCGCAAAGCGCTCGCCCGCGACGCCGCGGAAGTAACACTCGCCGGCGATGGCGCCGTAGAGAACCGTATTGCCGACGATGATTGAGTTCGACGGATCGATCTTCTGGGCAAGACGCGAAGGATGGACGATCAGCTTGCCGCCGGAAAGTCCCTTGCCGACATAGTCATTGGCGACGCCTTCAAGACGCAGCGTCACGCCGCGCGCGACAAAGGCGCCGAAGCTCTGTCCTGCCGTGCCAGTCGCGCGAATGTCGATTGTGTCTTCCGGCAGACCGGCATGACCATAAATCCGCGCCACTTCGCCTGAAAGCATGGCGCCGACGGTGCGATCAACGCTGCGGACTGTGGTTTCGATCGAAACCTTCGCCCCGCGATCCAGCGCCGGGCGCGCTTCCGTGATCAGCCGGTTGTCGAGAACCTTATCGAGGCCGTGATCCTGTCGCGCGCTGTGACGCACCGTTGCGCCATCTCCCGGCGGCTTGTGGAAGAGTTTCGAGAAATCGAGCCCGCGCGTTTTCCAATGCGTGATGGCCTCGGCCTTGTCGAGCATCTGCATCTGGCCAACAAGCTCTTCGAACTTGCGGTAGCCCATTTCAGCCATCAACTCGCGCACTTCCTCGGCGACGAAGAAGAAATAATTGATGACATGTTCAGGCTGTCCAAGGAACCGCTTGCGCAGAACCGGATCCTGCGTCGCAACGCCGACCGGACAGGTGTTCAGATGACACTTGCGCATCATGATGCAACCGGCGGCGATCAGAGGCGCCGTCGAGAAGCCGAATTCATCGGCGCCGAGCAGCGCGCCGACAATGACGTCGCGCCCGGTGCGCAAACCGCCATCGACCTGCACGGCGATGCGCGAGCGCAGACCGTTCAGCACCAATGTCTGATGCGTTTCGGCGAGGCCGATTTCCCACGGCGAGCCCGCATGTTTGATCGAGGTCAGCGGCGAAGCGCCGGTGCCGCCGTCATAGCCCGAAATGGTCACGTGATCGGCGCGTCCCTTGGAGACGCCCGCCGCCACCGTGCCGACGCCAACTTCCGACACCAGCTTGACCGAAACATCGGCTTTCGGATTGACGTTCTTCAGATCGAAAATGAGCTGCGCAAGATCTTCGATCGAATAGATGTCGTGATGCGGCGGCGGCGAGATCAGGCCGACGCCCGGCGTCGAGTGACGCACTTTGGCGATCACGGCGTCGACCTTGTCGCCCGGCAACTGTCCGCCTTCGCCGGGCTTTGCGCCCTGCGCCATCTTGATCTGGATCATGTCGCCGTTGACGAGATATTCCGTCGTCACGCCGAAGCGGCCTGAAGCGACCTGCTTGATCGCCGAACGACGGGAGTCGCCATTGGGCTCCGGCTTGAAGCGTTCCGGCTCCTCGCCGCCCTCACCGGTGTTCGACTTGCCGCCGATGCGGTTCATGGCGATCGCCAGCGTCGTATGCGCCTCGCGCGAAATCGAGCCAAAGGACATCGCGCCTGTCGAGAAACGCTTGACGATCTCTGCCGCGGACTCAACCTCGTCCAGCGACACAGGCTTGCGGCCATCTTCCTGCGCACCCTTGATGCGGAACAGACCGCGCAGATTCAGCAGACGCTGATCCTGCTCATTCAGCTCTTTCGCAAAAGCGCGATATTGCTCGCGCGCATTGCCGCGCACGGCATGTTGCAGCAGCGAAACGGTATGCGGCGTCCAGCTATGCGCCTCGCCTCGAATGCGGAAAGCGTAATCGCCGCCGACATCGAGCGCGTCGCGGTAAATCGGCGCGTCGCCAAAGGCGAGCTTGTGACGGCGAACTGTTTCGCGGGCGACGGCGTCGAGATCGACGCCCTCAACGCGGGTCGTAGTTCCGGTGAAAAACTCGTTGACGAAATTCTGCGCCAGACCAACAGCGTCGAAAATCTGCGCGCCGCAATAGGACTGATAGGTGGAGATGCCCATCTTGGACATCACCTTCAGCAAGCCCTTATCGACCGCTTTGATGTAACGCTTGACCGCCTCATGCGGATCGACGTCCGCCGGTAAATCTTTGGCGGATGCTTCGAGCGTGTCGAAGGCCAGATAGGGATTGATCGCTTCGGCGCCAAAGCCCGCCAGACAGGCGAAGTGATGCACTTCGCGCGCTTCGCCAGTTTCGACGACGAGGCCCACCGACGTACGCAGCCCCTTGCGGATCAGATGATGATGCACCGCCGCCGTCGCCAGCAGCGCCGGGATCGGAATACGGTCGGGGCCGACCATGCGATCCGACAGAATGATGATGTTGTATTTGCCGGTGACGGCGTCCTCGGCGCGCTGGCAGAGATGATTGATCGCCGCGCGCATGCCTTCCGCGCCTTTCGCGGCGTCGTAGGTGAACTCCAGCGTCTTGGTGTCGAAGCTGTCTTCGACCATGCCGATGCAGCGGATCTTCTCCAGATCTTCGCTGGTCAGGATCGGCTGACGCACTTCAAGACGCTTCTTCTTCGCCGATCCTTCATGATCGAGAATATTCGGACGCGGTCCGATGAAGGAGACAAGGCTCATGACCAGTTCTTCGCGGATCGGATCGATCGGCGGATTGGTCACCTGCGCGAAGTTTTGTTTGAAATAGGTGTAGAGCAGCTTCTCCTTGTCGGAGAGCGGCGAGATCGGCGTATCGGTGCCCATCGAGCCGATCGCCTCCTGCCCCGTCACCGCCATCGGATACACGAGCAGATCGAGGTCTTCCTGCGTATAGCCGAAGGCCTGCTGACGATCGAGCAACGACACATCGGCGCGCGCCGAACGCGCTTCGACGGGCTTGAGATCCTCAAGCTGAATTTGCGTGCGCGCCAGCCATTCCTTGTAGGGATGGGAGTTCGAGAGTTCTTTCTTGATCTCCTCATCGGAGACAATGCGACCCTGCTCCAGATCGACCAGCAACATGCGGCCGGGTTGCAGACGCCATTTGGTGACGATTTTTTCTTCCGGAATCGGCAGAACGCCCATTTCCGACGCCATCACGACAAGACCATCGTCGGTGACGAGATAACGCGCCGGGCGGAGACCGTTACGATCCAGCGTCGCGCCAATCTGCCGGCCATCGGTGAAGGCCATGGCCGCCGGGCCGTCCCACGGCTCCATCAGCGCGGCGTGATATTCGTAGAAAGCCTTGCGATCGCTATCCATCAGCGGATTGCCGGCCCAAGCCTCCGGGATCAGCATCATCACCGCATGAGCGAGCGAGTAGCCGCCGCGCACAAGGAATTCGAGCGCATTGTCGAAACAGGCGGTGTCGGACTGGCCTTCATAGGAAATCGGCCACAGCTTGCTGATGTTATCGCCAAACAGCGGCGACGACACCGACGCCTGACGCGCCGCCATCCAGTTGAGATTGCCGCGCAGCGTGTTGATCTCGCCATTGTGCGCGACAAAACGATACGGATGCGCCAGACGCCATGACGGGAAGGTGTTGGTCGCAAAGCGCTGGTGAACAAGCGCCAGCGCAGAAACGAAGCGCGGATCTTTCAGATCGCGGAAATAGTCGCCCAACTGCGACACCAGCACCATGCCCTTGTAGACGATGGTGCGCGAAGAGACGGAGACGGAGTAAAGCTCACGCCCCTGCTCGCCGAGCTTGTAGATTTCGTTCGACGCGGATTTGCGTCCCAGATACAGGCAGCGCTCGAATTCGTCGCTATTGGCGCAATTCGCTCCTTTGCCGACGAATAATTGCGCATGGAAAGGCTCGACGGCGCGCACCGCGTCGCCCAGATCGGAAGAGTCGACCGGCACATCGCGCCAACCAAGGACGTTCAGGCCCTCGGCGCGCATCGCGGCGTCGATCATCTCACGCGCTTTGGCGCGGGTCGCGGCATCGCGCGGCAGGAAATATTGCGCAATCGCGTAATCGCCGGCGGCCGGCAGACTGAAGCCGAGCTTTGCGCATTCCTCTTTAAAGAATTCATGCGAAATCTGAACAAGAATGCCGCAACCGTCGCCCAGCTTCGGATCGGCGCCAACGGCTCCGCGATGGTCGAGATTCAGCAGGACCTGAAGACCCATCTCGACGATCTCGTGGCTTTTCTGATTGTGCATGTTCGCGACGAAGCCAACGCCACAAGCGTCATGCTCCTTCGCCGGGTCGTACAGTCCCTGCGCGGCGGGGAGCAGCGGGTCACGGCCGATGGCCGCTTGCGCCACTTGCCCGGCGGGGCCGGACAATTGCTGCCCTGCTGTATCCTGTGCGACCTTGGTCATCGAGACGTCTCCCAGGGCGGCGCGTTCGGCGCGCACGAACCCGTTATCCTTTAAACTTTCGAGTAGCGTCCGATCGCCGGGAGATGCGTGACCCCGCGCTGGTCGCCTGTTTTGTTCCTGCAAAATATCGTCCGCGACCTTTTTTGCGCAGCATCCGGCCTTGTCAGACGCAGAGACGGGTCATCACGTCGGCGCGGAGCCGCGCGACGGATGACAGCTCTCCGATAACAAAACCGCTGAAGAAACAATCTTCTGGATAGATTTCTACAGAGCGGCGAAAGGTCAGCAGCGCTGACATAACACTTGCTTGGATCGTGCCAGATTTATTGGCCTCTTACAAGCGGGCGCCGCCAGCGAAACGCTACGCGGACATTGGGCGCGGCGTCATTTGAACCTGGGCGCGTCCCTTTCCTGAACATTGCGCCTTCAAGCCAGGAAAGCTCGAGGATAATTCATTGAAGTCAATAAGATAAAAAATATGGCGCAGACATAAAAAAGAGGCGCTCATCACGCCTCTTTTCTCAATGCTTAAGCTAAGCCTTTCAGGCGGCTTTGGACTCGACCACCGTCGCCGTCGGCGCGCCAACGCCAATCTCAATGCGGCGGGCTTTCTGGGCCTCCGGGATTTCCCGAACCAGATCGACGTGAAGCAGTCCGTTCACAAGGCTCGCCCCGGTGACAACGACATGGTCGGCAAGCTGAAAACGTCGCTCGAAAGCGCGCGCCGCAATGCCCTGATGGAGGACCTCACGACCCTCGACAGGTCCGACCTGATCCTTGGAGCCTTTGATCGACAGGGTGTTCTCTTTGCTCTCGATGACGATTTCATCTTTCGAGAAGCCTGCGACCGCCAGCGTGACGCGATAAGCGTTCTCGCCGGTTCGCTCAATATTATAGGGGGGATAACTTGACGCCCCATCGTAACCGGCTGTTTGATCCAGAAGATTAAACAATCGGTCAAAACCGACGGTCTGACGGTACAAGGGCGAAAGATCGAATTGACGCATGACATATCCTCCTTAAGAAGCGACATGCGGCGCGCTTGCGTTATCGCGCCGCGCCTTCCGCGCGTCCGTTTTGGCCCGCGCTAGACAGGAGGTGGGATGTCGGATTTCCGCTTTCAAGAGGCGGCGATTTGCCGATCAGCCCGCATGAAAAATACTTTATGCTGACCACAAGGATTCGCTTCCGCCCCCTTTCCGGCGTCGGGAGAAACAGCCCACCCGCGAGGATGCATGATTAATCTGGTGGCCACGACAGATAATCCCGTGCCGGAGGGCGCGCGCAGTTTCTTCCTGCAGGCGCGAGACGGCCGACATGTGCGGGTGGCGGTGTTTCCCTGCGCTGGTCGCGCCCGCGGGACCGTAGCGCTGTTTCAGGGACACAACGAGTTCATCGAAAAATATTTCGAGACCATCGAAGATTTACGGAGACGCGGTTTCGATGTCGCCACCCTCGACTGGCGCGGCCAGGGCGGATCGGAACGGGAGCTTGAAGACCCGCGCAAAGGCCATGTTGACGATTTCGCCGACTATCAGCTCGACCTCGAAGTTTTTCTCGCCGAGGTCATGACGGAAAGACCCCAGCCCTGGTTCGCGCTGGCGCATTCCATGGGCGCCGCCATCATGCTCGATATGGCCAACGCCGCGCGCCCCCCGTTCCAGCGCATGGCGCTGGTCGCGCCAATGATCGATCTCGCCAATCTCCATTTTCCCAGTGGCGCGCGCTGGCTGGCCGAAACCCTCGATATGATGGGGTTGGGCGGCATGTATATTCCGTTGGGCCGTGGCGTTTCGATCCTGGAGCGGCCCTTTGAGCAAAACCGACTGACCACTGATCCGGTTCGCTTCGCGCGTAACGCCGCGATTGTGACGCAGACGCCGGAGCTGATCATCGGCGATCCCACCATCGGCTGGGTCAACGCCGCCTTCCGGCTCATGGGACGGTTTGTGGCGCCGGAATATCCGCGCCGTATCCGCACGCCGATCCTGACCTTTACCTGCGGTCGGGAAGAAATTGTTTCAAACAATGCGATTGAGCGTTTCGTCAGCAATCTGAACAATGCGTCGCTGATCACGGTTCAAGGCGCCAAACATGAACTGCTGATGGAGCGCGATCCGCTTCGTGAACAGTTCTGGCGCGCCTTCGACGCATTTATTCCCGGCGAAATGCAGGCCTGACAAGCACTGCAAACTTAACCCGCCAGAAGATCCAGCGCGAGACGATGCAACGTCCGGTCGCCGCTGGCGATAATGTCGCCGCCTTGCGCCGGGTCTCCGCCATCCCATGTCGTGATCACGCCGCCGGCGCCTTCGATAATCGGGATCAGCGCGACAATATCATAAGCATTGAGACCGCTTTCGATAACCAGATCGACGTGTCCGGCCGCCAACGCGCAATAGGCGTAGCAATCGCCGCCATAACGCGACAGGCGCACATGACTTTCAACACGATGGAATGCCGCGCGGCGCTCCGGCGCAATCAGCAAAGGCGATGTCGTCATCAAAGTGGCGCGCGCCAGCGTCGGACAGGCGCGCGTCGTCAAGCGACGTTTTTCTTCGCTTTCTCCCTGCCCGGCGGCGCCCTGCCGCGCCGGTCCCAGCCAATAGGCTGCTGAACCGTCACCCATGAAGCGTTCACGACTAAACGGCTGATGCATCAATCCGTAACACGGGCGTCCGTGATGCGTTAAACCGATCAACGTGCCCCAGGTTGGAAAACCGCAAATGAAACTTTTGGTGCCATCAATCGGATCGAGCACCCAGACATAATCCGCCTGCGGATTATCCGCGCCAAACTCTTCACCGATAATTCCATGATCTGGAAAGGTCGTCTGAATCAGACGGCGCATCACAAGCTCGGCGGAGCGGTCAGCTTCGGTAACGGGATCGAAGGCCCCGCCATGCGCCTTGTCGTCGGCGGCGATGGACGTGCGGAAAAAAGGCATGATCGCCTCACCCGAAAGCGTGGCGAGCCGATGAACAAATTTTTCGAAATCAACGGCGCTCATAATCTCTCCCGAACCGGCAGGCCTATTCCGCCGCCGCGCGCGGCGCGCCCAAAACCGCTTCGCGTTCGATATCCTGCGCAAGGCCGGCGATCACTTCGGCGAGATGCCCGGCAACTTCTGCGAATTCCGGCTTTTTGGATAATTGCGTTTCATCCATATACAGGCCGCGCGACACCTCGATTTGCACGGCGTGCCATCCCATCGCCGGCCGCCCGAAATGTTCGGTGATGAATCCTCCGGCGTAGGGGCGATTGCGCAGGACATGATAGCCGCGATTTTTCAGCCGTTCCTCGACCCCTTCGACAAGCGGTCGCGCGGCGCTGGCGCCATAACGATCGCCAATCACGAAATCCATACGCCGCTTTTCCCGCGCGCCGCCCGATGGCATGGAATGGCAATCAATCAGCACCGCAAAGCCGAAGCGATGCGTCGCGCGCTCCATCAGCGCACGCAAGGCCGCATGATAGGGACGATAATAGGCGTCCACCCGACGCATCGCCTCGGGAATGGATAGTCGCTGCTGATAAATTTCCCGCGCATCGGCCACGACCCGCGGAATGGTGCCCAGCCCCGCAGCAACGCGCAGCGAGCGCGTATTGGCGAAGGACGGCAGCGGACCATTGAAAAGTTTTGGATCAAACTCAAAGGGTTCGCGGTTCAGATCCAGATAGGCGCGCGGCACATGCGCATGCAGCAAGGGGGCGCCAATATCGCGGGCGGCGGCGAAGAGTTCATCGACGTAGGCGTCTTCGGAGCGGCGCAGGGTCGCGATATCAAGACGGCTTTCGGCCAGGAAGCTTTCCGGGTAACGCCGCCCGGAATGGGGCGAGGAAAACACCAGCGGCGACAGAAGTTCAGCGGGCTCGACGAGTTCGAACGGCGGCGAAAATTCTGCGACAGGCGGCGTTTCTGATACGCTTATCCCTGATTCAAAAGCGAATTTCAGTATTTCGTCCATGGGACCGTCCTACCCCGCCCGCTCCCGATGCTCTCGCCTGTTAACCGTCTTCTTCAGGTTACCCCCTCGGCCGGCGATTTTCACCTCATATTTACAAAAGTGCGGTTTGTTTCGTCGAACCAGCCAAGAGGACGAACATGGTCGACGCATTGACGCCGAAAATTCTGCTTGCCGAAGATGACAACGACATGCGTCGGTTTCTCGTCAAAGCGCTGCAGCAGGCCGGTTATGAAGTCTCTTCCTTCGATAACGGCCAGTCCGCCTATGACCAGCTCCGGGTCGAACCCTTCGAGCTTCTGCTGACCGATATCGTGATGCCGGAAATGGACGGGATCGAACTGGCCCGTCGCGCCACCGAACTGGATCCCGACATCAAGGTCATGTTCATCACCGGCTTCGCCGCCGTGGCGCTGAATCCCTCGAACCATGCCCCGCAACAGGCGAAAGTCCTTTCAAAACCGTTCCATCTGCGCGATCTGGTGAGTGAGGTTCAGCGGATGCTCGCCGCCTGAGTGGGCTGAAAAGCGCCTGAAAACACTTGCCGGCCCCGGCGTCATGCGTTATCAGCGCATGAAATTCATAGTTCTCAACGAACCGCCCGCCGCCGGACAGGCGCCGCGGGCGTTGTTTCGTTCTCCGCCAGAAAGGTTCGTCGCCATGAAAAAGGACATTCATCCCGATTATCATACGATCAAGGTCGTGATGACCGATGGGACGGAATTTCTGACCCGTTCGACCTGGGGCAAAGAGGGCGATACGATGAATCTCGACATCGACCCCAAGACCCATCCGGCATGGACGGGCGGCTCGACCCAGCTGCTCGATCGCGGTGGTCGTCTGTCGCGCTTTAACTCGCGCTTCGGCAACATGAGCTTCGGCAAGAAATAAGTCGTCGCCGGGCCTCAGCCTCAAACAAAGAAAAAGCCGCAGCTTGCTGCGGCTTTTTCTTTTTGCGGCGCGGGTTCAACTCCTGGATCAAGCCATAAAGGCTTCCCGCAACTGATCCAACTGTGCCTGAACCGGGCTGACTTCCTGCGGACGAGAGAAGGTCGGCAACTCTGTCCGGGCGTAGATCAACTGATCGAGATGAAGAATCCGGGCCTGCAGCCGAACGGATAAGATGGCGAGATCCCGCAACTGCTGCGGCAAAAGCTGAAACAGTTCCGGCGACGAGGCCAGTTCCTGCTGCTGCAATTTCACCCGACGACGATTGCTGGCGGACTGTCGGGGCGTCATTTCGCCCTGATTGACGGCGCGCTGAAACAGCAACCAGGAAGCAATCTGCATCAGCCGTGTGGTGAGCCGCATGCTTTCGGCGGCATATGCCTGAGCCGTCGGCCGCGACAAGGCTTTAGCCTGTGCGCGCCCCTCGCCGTCGAGATAGGCGGCGGCCTCCTCGACAAGCCCCATCCCCTCACGAAACATTTCATTGAAGGCGTCTGACGCCGCCAGTTTTTCGCCAAATGAGACGGGGGCGGGAGTTTCGTTTAATCGATCGCTATTTTGACGCATCAACAGCCTACGCAAGTTACGCCGGGAAAATTCCCGCAACTGAACTTGCCGGCAAATTAGCGCATGCGACGGCGCGTGGCCTGCTTAGTCGTTTTTTAACCTTAACTGACGATCGGCGCGTTATCGCACATTACGCAGCGCGCCGACGAAACCATGGTTCGCCAGCCCGCTGAAGGCGTCTGGCCGCGCCTGCGCGACATGGGTCATTTTGATGAAGCCTAAACCCATCGCCACCAGCAGGATGACCCGAACGGCCTGAGAAAAGCTGATCGGCGAATAGGCGCGCAGAAAATCCGACCGTTTCGTCCGGCGTGATCCCACGGCGCGCACCGGCGTTGACCGGCGTCCGGGAAGAGCAGCATCGCGCGTGGACATGGCCAAGATCCTTGTGTGAGCCTTGAATCAAAGTTCGACCCACATACATTCACCGGACATGGTTAATAATCGGTAAACGTCCGACTATTCCGGCCTGTGACGCCCCACCCAAGACTTGACGTCATCCCGCCCCCGCCCTCATGTGGCGTCCTTCAACCGTTTTCATAGTTCTGAGGCACCTGCATGATCCGCTCCGCTTTGATGAATGTGATGACCGGAGCCGCCATCAAGGCCGGTCGTGGTCTGAAGCGTGATTTCGGCGAAGTTGAAAATTTGCAGGTGTCGATCAAAGGCCCCGGCGACTTCGTCACCGCCGCCGACAAAAAAGCTGAAAAAACGCTTTTTGAAGAACTCTCCAGAGCGCGCCCCGGCTACGGGTTCAATATGGAGGAGTCCGGCGTTGTCGAGGGCTCCGACAAAAGCCACACCTGGCATATCGATCCGCTCGACGGCACGTCGAATTTTCTTCACGGCATTCCGATTTTCGCCGTGTCGATTGCGCTTGAGCGTGAGGGACAACTCGTCGCCGGCGTTGTTTATAACCCGGCGACCGACGACATGTTCGTCGCCGAAAAGGGACAGGGCGCCTATTACAACAACAGACGCATGCGCGTCGCCGCCCGACGCACCCTGTCGGAATCCATGGTCGCCTGCGGAGTCCCGCCGCTGGCGCGCGTCCGCGATCATGAATCGTTCAAACGTGAATTGTCAGCAGCGATGGCCAAGATCGGCAACATCCGCCGTCTTGGCGCCGCCGCGCTCGATCTGGCGATGGTCGGCTGCGGACGTTTCGATGGTTATTGGGAACGCGGCATCAATGCCTGGGACATCGCCGCCGGCGTCGTACTGGTGCGCGAGGCGGGCGGCTTTGTTTCGGATTTCTCCGGCGGCGCCGACATGCTCGCAAAGAATGAGATTTGCGCCGGCAATGAAGCCATTCATCGTCAGCTTGTCGATCTCATGAGGAAACTTTGACGACAGGCGCCGTTTCCGCATCCGAAGTGCCGCGCAGGATTCAGATACGTCCCCGCGCCGATGACGATTGGTCCGCTTTACTGGACCTTTGGGTGGCGTCATGGCGCATCACTTTTCCGGAGATTGATTTCGACGCGCGGCGCACATGGCTGACGCAGCAGATCGGACGCCTTGAAGCCGCCGGCGCACAAACGCTTTGTCTGCTTGAAACGCACCCACCCGCGCTGGCGGGTTTTGTGATTATCGATCCAGCAACCGGCTGGCTCGATCAAATTTGCGTCGATCCCGCGCATTTCGGCAAGGGCTATGGCGAAACGCTGCTCTTCGCCGCGCGCGAGCGCTCGCCTCGACTGGTGCAGCTCGACGTCAACGCCGAGAACCATCGCGCAATTCGTTTTTACGAGCGCAATGGATTTCTCAAAACAGGTGTTGGCGCGAACCCGCTCTCGGGCCGTGAAACGGTCAAGATGGAATGGCGGCCGTTGTCCTGATGACGATCAGGGCTTGTCGCCCAGATGCGCGATGCGGATCATATTGGTGGCGCCGGGCGAGCCAAACGGCATGCCGGCCACGATAATGATCCGATCACCCTCTTCGCCAAATCCCTCGCTGCGCGAATATTCGCCGGCGCGACTGACCATATCTTCAATATCGACGGCGTCGCGCGTTTCGAGGGCATGGACGCCCCAGACCAGCGCCAGTCGGCGCGCGGTGTCGCGCTTCGGCGTCAGGGCGAGGATCGGCGATTGCGGCCGCTCGCGCGCAATGCGCAAGGCGGTGGAGCCGGACGAGGTCCAGGCGCAAATCGCTTTTGAATGCAGCGTCTGGGCGATATCGCGGACGGCGACGGCGATCGCGTCCGCCGATGTCGGATTGGGAAGTTCGCTGCGTTGCGCATTGATGATCGAACGGTAGGTCGCATCCGTCTCGACCTCTTCCGCAATACGGCTCATCGTCGCGACAGCATCTTGCGGATACTGGCCGGCGGCGCTTTCCGCCGACAGCATCACCGCATCGGCGCCCTCGAAGACGGCGGTCGCGACGTCGGAAACTTCGGCGCGGGTCGGCAACGGCGAGAGGATCATCGACTCGAGCATTTGCGTCGCGATCACCACCGGCTTGCCGAGGCGGCGCGCCGAACGATTGATGCGTTTTTGCAATCCCGGCACACGCTCCAGCGGCACCTCGACGCCAAGATCGCCACGCGCCACCATCAGCGCGTCGGAAACCTCGATGACTTCCTCGAGACGCGTGATCGCCTGCGGCTTTTCGATCTTGGCCATCACCAGCGCACGGCCCTGCGTGATCTGCTTGACCTCAAGCACGTCTTCCGGCCGCTGAACGAAGGAGATCGCGACCCAGTCGACGCCCTCCTTGAGCGCGGCGTCGAGATCGACGCGATCCTTGGGCGTCATCGAACTGATCGGAATTTCGGTATCGGGCAGGCTGACGCCCTTACGGTTCGATAGCCGACCCGCCACATCGACGACCGCATGGGTGCGCTCGGGCGAAGTTTCGACAACATGCAGACGCACGCGACCGTCATCGATCAGAATCGTGTCGTTGACTTTCAGCGCAGCGAGAATTTCGGGGTGCGGCAGGCGCACGCGCGTGGCGTTGCCGGGGGTCGGATCGGAGTCGAAAACGAACACATCGCCCTTGCGCAGATGGACGGAGCCTTCCTCAAAGGCGCCGATGCGCAGCTTAGGACCCTGAAGATCGGCAAGAATGCCGATGGCGCATGACAGCTCCGCTTCGATTTCGCGAATAACACGCACATAGGCGGCCAGCATCGCATGATCCGTGTGGCTCATGTTGATGCGAAACACGTCAGCGCCCGCGCGCACAAGACCGGTGATAACCGCCTTGTCCACCGTCGCGGGTCCCAGCGTGGCGATGATCTTGATGCGCCGCAACCTTCTCATGACCTACCCAATATCCTTCCCCGGAGCGTCCGCCCCGGACCAATGCGCCTTACTGCGGCGCTGCTGTGTTCGGATCGGTGAGCTGAACTGTCCAGCTCTTGGCGTCGCGGCCCGTATCGACCTCGAAAAACCCTGTCCGGTCAAAGCCGCGCGCAAAGCAATCCTCACGGCCGTCAATCCGGAATTCCCGGTCGCGGGTGCACATGAAAGCTTTGCCCTTCCATTCGCCGCCCCGCTCGTCCATCGCGTAGACATAATAATATTGCGCCGCGAGCGGGCCACGCAAAAGCGTCTCGCAGGCGGAGGGACGCAAATTCCACCAGCCCTCAGACAGCCAGTTGCGGCCATCGGTATAGGCCAGCGCGATGCTGACGCGCGTCGTCGTGTTGTTGCACAGGCGAAAATCCGCCAGCGCCGACCCTGTGAAGGCCAGAGCGACGAGCGGAGCCGCGAAAGCAGAAACACCTCGAAACATGTCGCTCACTGGGGATGTACTCGGGGCAGCGCATCTGCCGCGCTCCCGCCCGACGAACGGAAATGACTGAAAATCCAAACCATGCGGGGGGAAATTTGTCCAGTCTGCGGGCCGGAATCCGGCATTCTAGTCCGCAAGCAGCCGCGCCGCCCGCACGGCGAAATAGCTCAGGACGCCCGAGGCGCCGGCGCGTTTGAACGCCAGCAGGCTTTCCATCATCGCCCGGTCGCCATCGAGCCAGCCGTTTTGCGCCGCCGCCATCAGCATCGCATACTCTCCGGACACCTGATAGGCGAAGGTCGGCGCATGAAAAGCGTCGGCAACCCGCCGAACGATGTCGAGATAGGGCATCCCTGGCTTCACCATCACCATGTCGGCGCCCTGCTCCAGATCCAGCTCGACTTCGCGCAACGCCTCGTCGGTGTTGGCGGGGTCCATCTGATAGGTGCGCTTATCGCCGCGCAAAGTCTTGTTGGTGCCAATGGCGTCGCGAAACGGACCATAAAACGCCGATGCGTATTTTGCGGCGTAGCTCATGATCTGGACATTCTCGAAGCCCTCGGCGTCGAGGGCGCTGCGGATGGCGCCAATCCGGCCATCCATCATATCGGAGGGCGCGATAATGTCGGAGCCTGCGCGCGCCTGAACCACCGCCTGACGCGCGAGAACCGCAACGCTGGCGTCATTGACGATCTCATCTCCAACCAGCAACCCGTCATGGCCGTGGCTCGTATAAGGATCGAGCGCCACATCGGTGATGACGCCGATCTCCGGCAGAGCCTGCTTGATCGCGCGGCAGGCGCGGCAGACGAGATTATCTGGATCAAGCGCGACGCTGGCGCTTTCATCGCGCAAGCCGGCGTCGATGTTCGGGAACAAGGCCACTGCGGGAATGCCGAGCGTCGCCGCTTCAGCAATCGCTTGTGTGGCGAGATCGATCGAATAGCGGAAGACCCCCGGCATGGAGGCGATCTCTTCCTGCCGGGAGACGCCCTCGATCAGAAATACGGGCCAGATCAGATCCGCGGCCGTCAGCGCGTTTTCCCGCACGAGGCGCCGTGACCACTCACTTTTCCGATTGCGTCGTGGACGGCGCGACAGCAGCAGACGTGTCCCTGCGCTGGATGGATGATCGGTCATTTTGTCGCCTCCACTCGCACGACTGCTCTCATAAGCCGGACCCTTGCGTCAATCGTCCTGCTTCCGCCCCGCCCAGGACATGCCTATAACAGGAGCGCGATAAAAATTCCGCGAGGTAGACAATGTTCGCTGTGAAGCGGCAAGGGCTGGGATCGAGCAGCGCATATGCGGTTGCGACGCTTCTGTGCGTCGCATCCATTGCTGAAGCCGCACCGGCGACAAACGCCCCGAAGCCGCCGCCGACATCCTCCGCGACCAGCAAAAGCCAAACGCCCAAGACAAATGCGACAATCGCCAAACAGCCGGCGGCGACACAGGCGCCCGCGGCGACGCAGCCTGTCGCGTCACCAGCAAAAGCGCCCGACAAGAAAATCGTCGATCGTCCGGTAGGAACCCAGATGACTTGGCCGCCGGCGCCGGTCGCCCCCCAGTTTGCGCCGGACGCGCCGATCGACACCTCTGTTTCGCCGCCGCTTCTGCCGCGTGCGTCACGCGCCCGCATGCGGGCCTGCGCGGAGGAGTGGTCAAAGAAAAAGGTTCAGACCAAAAGCGGTCTGCCGCGCTGGCGGAATTTTGCGACCGCCTGCCTGACCCGCAAAGCCAAAACATAAAAAAAACGCCCGGAAATCTATGAAGATTTCCGGGCGTTTGTTTCTAGCCTACCGACTAGCGAAGATTATGCTTCGCTGGAGGAAGCAGCGGAAGCCTTACGCGGGCCGCGCTTCTTGGCAGTGGCCTTGCGAGCGGTCGTCTTGCGAGCGCCCTTCTTGGCGGAAGACTTGCGAGTTGTCTTCTTGGTGGCGCGCTTCTTGGTCGCCGTCTTGCGCACAGCCTTACGGGTCGTCTTACGAGCCGCAGTCTTGCGAGCGCCCTTCTTGGCAGCCGCCTTCTTGGCCGGTTTACGCTTCTTGGCCGTCGACTTCTTCGTCGCAGCCTTGCGCGCCGTTTTACGCACGCCCTTCTTAGCAGCCGCCTTCTTAGCGGGTTTACGCTTCTTGGTAGTAGCTCTCGCCATAATAAGTCCCCTTGATCCGGATTGTCGGAGTTTGGTCGACCGACAATACGCGCGATTAACCCAATGAGGTTAACCACTGGTTCAAGTGTTTGTTCACGATGCGCCTTGTGTCAACTCCCTGTAGCGACGCATCGCGCCGCAAATTCCTCCTACACACGCGTCTTCGCATGCGTCGCGACAGCACTTCCGACGCAACGCCGTCGGTGGCGGGGCGCTGTGATTTCGCGACGTCTCGCAGGGTTGATCGACGTGCGTCGGCGAAGCGAATATTCGACAAGCCTCACCCCTTTCGATTGCGTCACATCAGAAACGGCGTTTTTTCAATTGTCTGTTTTTTATGAAATTACATGATATTGCGTCACGCGCTGACGCGGCGTCGGCGCGACGCTATTATCAATCGCGAAAGCATGCATCCGCCCCGGCCGCACGATGAAGCGCGCACCGACGCGACGCGATGAGTGGGCGTTGAATTGCGCGACAATGATCAGATGAAGCGGCGTCTATCGGCGCGCGACGGCAGCGTTAACGCTCTCGAAAAAAAGTGACGCCGAGGCAAAAAAATTGCAAAAAAAGTTTTGCGGGAGGTGCGATTTTTCGAAAATCGCGCATCGCCGCACTATTTTTGATTCGTCAAAAGGGAAAAATTAGCCGCTCAGACGCCGAGTTTTTGCTTCAACAGGTCGTTCACAGCCTGCGGATTCGCCTTGCCGCCCGTCTGCTTCATCACCTGACCGACGAACCATCCGAGCATTGTCGGCTTGGCTTTGGCCTGCTCAACCTTGTCAGGATTGGCGGCGATGACGGCGTCGACAGCCGCTTCAATCGCGCCAGTGTCCGTCACCTGCTTGAGGCCGCGGCTTTCGACAATGTCCTTCGGATCTCCGCCTTCGCTCCAGACAATTTCGAAAAGATCCTTGGCGATCTTGCCGGAAATCACATCGCTGGAGATCAGATCGATAATCGCGCCAAGCGCCGCCGCAGAGACAGGCGACTGCGCCACATCGAGACCTTCCTTGTTCAGACGACCGAAGAGTTCATTGATGACCCAGTTCGCCGCGAGCTTGGCGTCCCGTCCCTTCGCTGTCTGTTCAAAGAAGTCCGCGCTGGCCCGCTCCATGACGAGCACGCCAGCATCGTAAGGCGGCAAACCATATTCGGCGATGAAGCGCGCACGCTTGGCGTCCGGCAGCTCCGGCAACTGCGCCTTCAGCGCGTCGACAAACGCCTGGTCGAATTCGAGCGGTAACAAATCGGGATCGGGGAAGTAGCGATAATCATGCGCCTCTTCCTTCGAGCGCATTGAGCGGGTCTCGCCCTTGCCGGGATCGAACAGACGCGTTTCCTGATCGATCTTGCCGCCGTCCTCCAGAATGCCAATCTGGCGACGCGCCTCGACCTCGATCGCCTGGCCGATGAAACGGATGGAGTTGACGTTTTTAATTTCGCAGCGCGTGCCAAGCCCCTCGCCGGGACGACGCACGGACACATTGACGTCGGCGCGGAGCGAACCCTGCTCCATATTGCCGTCGCAGGAACCGATGTAGCGCAGGATCGTACGCAGCTTCGACACATAGGCGCGCGCCTCTTCCGCCGAGCGCATGTCCGGCTTCGAGACGATCTCCATCAGCGCAACGCCGCTGCGATTGAGATCGACATGGCTTTCCGTCGCGGAGAGATCGTGCAGCGATTTACCGGCGTCCTGCTCCAGATGCAGACGCTCGATACCGACAGTGATGCGCTCGCTCGGTGAGACATCGACGATCACCGTCCCTTCGCCAACGATCGGATGCTTGAATTGCGAAATCTGGTATCCCTGCGGCAGATCGGGATAAAAATAGTTCTTGCGATCGAAGATCGAGCGCAGATTAATTTGCGCTTCAAGACCCAGTCCGGTGCGGACCGCCTGGCGGACGCATTCCTCATTGATCACCGGCAACATGCCCGGCATGGCGGCGTCGACCAGCGAGACATGATCGTTCGGGGCGCCGCCATATTCGGCCGAGGCGCCGGAAAACAGCTTGGCGTGGCTTGTCACCTGCGCATGGATTTCCATGCCGATGACGACTTCCCAGTCGCCGGTTGCGCCCTTGATGAATTTGGAAGGAGCCGGTTGAGACACAATATCATCCTCGCTGGGGAGCCGTCTTTCCTGGATAATGTCAGGCGCGGCGACGAATATATGCGGCGGCGGGGTCCGTCAGGACCGCCGGCCCTTGTCCGATGGCGCATCGCCTTTCGGCGCCTTGTCGCCCATCAATCGCTCTTCATATTGGATCGCCCATTCGATGATGTTCGTCCAAAGCGTCATCGCCAGCTCCACGGAGAAGCTTTCGCGACGTGACGCGCCCAGAACCCGGGCCAGCACTTCATCGACCCGTTCCGGCGCGCGCGCCGGAATGCCGAGCCCCGGCTTTACCCGCGCTGCGCGTTCGATCTGGCGCTGGCGTTTGGCGAGCAGCGCGACGAGTTCGTCATCGATCTCGTCGATCATCCGACGCACATCGGACATCTCGTCCTGCAGGGCCTGCAAATTTGTTTCGTTGTCGGCGCGTGTTGTGCTCATCGTCAGGCCCCACGCCACCATGCTTGCGGATAATCGATTTTCGGCGCCGCCTGCTCGATGGCGCCCGCGAGGGAGAACAGAGTCTCCTCGTCGAACGGACGACCGATCAGTTGCAGGCCCAGCGGCAGACCATTGGCGGCGAGTCCGCTGGGCACCGAGAGCCCCGGCAAGCCGGCCATATTCACCGTCACGGTGAAAACGTCGTTGAGATACATTTCCACGGGATCGGTTGAGCCCTGTTCGCCCTGAGCGAAGGCCGGCGAAGGCGTCGCGGGCGTGAGCACGGCGTCGACGCCAGCCGCGAAGACCGTATCGAAATCCTGCTTGATCAGGCTGCGCACTTTCTGCGCACGCACATAATAAGCGTCATAATAACCCGCCGAGAGGACATAGGTGCCGATCATGATGCGTCGGCGCACTTCCTGACCAAAGCCTTTGGCGCGCGTCTTCTCATACATATCGGCGATGTCGCGACCTGTTTCGCGAATGCCGTATCGCACGCCATCATAGCGAGCGAGATTGGAGGAAGCCTCCGCCGGCGCGATAATATAATACGTCGGCAGCGCGTATTTGGTGTGCGGCAACGAGATCTCGACGATCTCCGCCCCGGCGTCTTTCAGCCAGGCGACGCCCTGATCCCAGAGCGCGAGAATTTCCGCCGACAATCCGTCGAGACGGTATTCCTTCGGCACACCGATCCGGCGTCCTTTGAGTGAAGCGCCCATCGACTTTTCATAATCCGGCACCGGCGCGTCAACGCTGGTCGTGTCGCGCGGATCATGGCCCGCCATCGAACGCAGCATGATCGCCGCATCGCGCACCGTGCGGGTGATCGGGCCGGCCTGATCGAGCGAAGAGGCGAAGGCGACAATGCCCCAGCGCGAGCAGCGGCCATAGGTCGGCTTTATGCCGACCGTTCCGGTGAAGGCGGCGGGCTGACGGATGGAACCGCCGGTGTCGGTCGCCGTGGCGCCCAGACACAAACGCGCCGCGACGGCGGCGGAAGAACCACCGGATGAACCGCCCGGCACGATCTTCGCCGCAGGATCGCCCTTGCGACGCCAGGGCGAAATCACCGGACCAAAAGCGCTGGTCTCGTTCGACGAGCCCATCGCGAATTCATCAAGATTGAGCTTGCCCAGCGTCACCGCGCCATCGCGTAGCAAATTGCCCGACACCGTTGATTCATACGTGGGCGTAAAATTACCGAGAATGCGGCTGGCCGCCGTGGTGCGAACGCCCTTCGAGCAATAGAGATCCTTGATGCCCAGCGGCAGGCCCTCAAGCGGGCCCGCTTCGCCGCGCGCGATCTTCGCGTCGCTTTGCGTCGCCTGCGCCAGCGCCAGTTCCGGCGTCTCGGTGATAAAGCAGTTCAGCGGACGCGCCGCCTCCATCGCCTCGACATGCGCGCGGGTGAGTTCGAGCGCCGAAATTTTTTTCGATTTCAGCGCATCGCGCGCTTCGGCGAGGGAAAGAAGGGTCAGATCGGACATTTGTCTCTTTATATGTATCAGGAACGCAGCCGGATCGCCGTCTTATTCGACGACTTTCGGCACCACGAAATAATTGTCTTCACGCACGGGCGCGTTGGCGAGGATGTCATCAACGATGCCGCCGTCAGTGACGACGTCCGCGCGCTTCTTCATTTGCATCGGCAGAACAGAGGCGATCGGCTCAACGCCCGCGACATCGACGGAGCTCAGCGTCTCGACAAAGGTGAGGATCGCATTGATCTCGCCATTCAGACGCTCGACTTCCTTGTCCTCCACGGCGATGCGCGAGAGGTGGGCGATACGGCGAACCACCGCAGGATCGACAGACATTTTCAGCTCCGCCCTTCGGACTACGTCAAGGCGCTATAGCGCCTGGGCTTTCGCGGCGCAATGCGCCCCTCATCGGGGGTTTATCGACATTCTGGGGCATGCTAGCGAAAAACATGTCCGACGTCGCCCTGCCACTTGAAGAAATCGCCCGCCTGCTGCCCGCCAAGGCGCGTGTCCTCGGGCTCGATCTCGGCACAAAAACCATCGGCCTGGCGCTTTCCGATGTCGAACGACGTCTCGCCTCGCCGCTCGACACGATCCGCCGCGTCAAATTTTCTCAAGACGCGGCGCAACTAATCCAGCGTGCGAATGATTTTGAGGCGCAGGCGCTGATCTTCGGCCTGCCGCTGAACATGGACGGCACCGCCGGCCCGCGCGCGCAGGCAACGCAGGCGTTTATGCGAAACTTACGGAAATTGACGCCCCTGCCCTTCGCTTTCTGGGACGAACGCCTGTCGACGGCCGCCGTCACGCGCGACCTGATCGCCAATGACGTTTCCCGCGCCAAACGCGCCGACGTGATCGACCGCATGGCCGCCGCCTATATTCTGCAGGGCGCGCTGGACCGCCTGTCGCGCCTCCCCGGAACAACTGACGCCATCCCGATAACGAATTAATTACTTGATTATAAAATGATTTATTGATCAACGCCGCGGCCGGCGGCCCGGCGATCAGCGCAAGCTTGACAGTATTGTCTACAGATGGTCAAAAATACTGTCTACACTTCACCAGCCCGCGAGACCCCGACCTATGCAGCGACCTGTGGCCTCCCGTCCTCAAGGCGCGAGCGCATCGCTCCGAAAGCCGTCGACAAAAAACAAAGCGCGCACGGCAATCCAGCAGCAGACCGCTGTCTCTGATTATATAACGGAGATCAGCGCAGAACTTGCGCGCATGGCCGGCGAGGCCAAACTGCCAATGCTGGCGTATTTTCTCAATCTCGCCCGCGTAGAAGCGGAAATGACGACGAAGCGTCTGGATCACGCCGAGTGAACCGCCTCTATTGAATGTAAACTAGAGAGACCAAATCGGGCCCCGGCCGAGAGATCCGGCCGGCGATATCCAGCTCCACCAAAACGCCATTGACGATCTGCGCGCTCAGACCGCTGAGCCGGACAAGTTCGTTCACGCTGATCGGCGCCGGTCCGAGCAGGGAAGTCACATACTCGACAGGATCATTCACAGGCGCCGTTACGGAAACGGCGTCGTCTCTGACATCTGACGTTTGTTCGCGCGATGGCGCGATGTCTGTTGCGCCCAAAGCGCTCACAAAGGGCGCGGGCGCAGGCGCCGCGAAAAAATCGAGTTCGTCAAACAAAGGCTCATCTTCATCCGCGCTATTCCGCGCGTCAAAAAGATCCACCTGTGATGGACGCGATGAAGATCCTGAAAGAAATTCGATGACGTCCTCGGCGCGCGTGCACAGGCTGGCACCCTGGCGCAATAAATCATTCGTCCCTTCCGCACGCGGGTCGAGAGGAGAACCGGGAACGGCAAAAACCTCCCGGCCCTGATCATTGGCGAATTTCGCCGTGATCAACGAACCGGAGCGACGCGCCGCCTCCACCACGACCGTGGCGCGACTAACGCCGGAAATCAGTCGATTGCGACGGGGAAAATCCCGGCCGCGCGGCTCCCAGGCGAAGGGCATTTCCGAAATCAGCAGGCCGCGCTCAGCGATTTCATCGGCCAGTTTTTCGTGTTCTGCGGGATAGACGCGCGCGTGGCCGCCAGCGAGCACGGCGATCGTGCCGGTTTCCAGCGTTACGCGATGCGTCACGGCGTCGATGCCGCGCGCCAGTCCAGATGTTACAACATAATTGGCGCTCGATAGTCCGCGCGCGAGGCGCTCCGCAAAGGCCAGTCCCGCAGCCGAAGCGTTACGCGAGCCAACAATCGCCACAGCGTCGCGACGCGTCACCGACGCATCGCCGCGCAGCGCCAGAATGGGCGGCGCATCGGCAATTTCACGCAACAACGACGGATAGTCGAGATCGACGCTGGCCACGAAACGCACGCCCCTTGCATGCGCCGC
This sequence comes from Methylocystis sp., assembly GCA_023253795.1. Lineage (GTDB taxonomy): Bacteria > Pseudomonadota > Alphaproteobacteria > Rhizobiales > Beijerinckiaceae > Methylocystis. The sequence continues at coordinate 4,621 of JALRFG010000007.1, read as the reverse complement.
CTCGATCTCGCGCAAAACTTCGTCGCGATCCGCCAGACGAATGACGCGGCCGCGCAGGGTTTTGGCGACAAGATCCGGCAAGGCTTCCAGCGCCGCGCGCGCACCGCCATAACGGTTGATCAACTGACGAAAAGTGCGCGGACCAATATTCTCGCTGCGAATGAGACGAAGCCAATCGACAAGCTGCGCGTCATCGAGCCGCGCGCCGCGCGCTGTTCCGCTCATCCCTTTTGTCCAATCCGGCTCTCTTCTCCGGCGACGAGACGCGCAATATTCTCGCGATGCTTTCGCCAGAGGATCGCCGCCATGACTCCGACAACCAGCGCGGCTCCGCCCTGCCCGGAAACAAACAACGCAACTGGCGCCACAAGGCTCGCAATCAGCGCGGATAAAGAGGAATAGCGCCAGATCGCTGCGGCGCCGAGCCAGACGGCGCAGAAAATCAGACCCGTCGGCCAGTGCAATCCAAACAGGGCGCCCAAAAAGGTGGCGACGCCCTTGCCGCCTTTGAAGTTCAACCAGACCGGCAAAATATGACCGATAAAGGCGGCGAACCCGGCGATCAGCTCGCCATCTTCCGGCGCCAGCCAGCGACCGATCAGAACGGCGGCGGTTCCTTTCAACGCGTCGAGCAGCAGGGTCGCAGCAGCGAGGTCCTTGCGACCCGTGCGCAGGACATTGGTGGCGCCAATATTCCCCGAGCCGATGGAACGCACGTCCGGCGCGCCGGCGCCGCGGGTCAACAGCAATCCGAAAGGAATCGAGCCAAGCAGATAACCGATGATCAGCGCGAGGGCGTCGGGAATCAGTGACGTCATGGGTTCAGGCGATCCGGCGAGAGCAGAACAAAAACAGCGACATTAATGCTAAAGGAGCCGATGCGCTCCCGCAACCGTCCGACCGTGCGGCGCAGACAGGCGGTCAGACCGGAAAAGTCCAAAGGGATGGCGCGCGCGCGGGGTTTTTCTGGCATAAGGAATCGGAAGCAAATACGGTTTCAAACATGTCCAATTCCCCCACCACCAAAACCGAACGCCGGGCGCGGCCACGCGCTTTCCGTCTCGAAGGCGACGAAACTGTCCCGTCGAAGCCGGCCAGCGCCTCCGGCGCCGAACTGATCGAGGCGGAAACCGACGCCTTTGCGCGTGAGGCGGCCGAACTGGTCGATGGCCTGACCGGAGACGAAGCGGCGGTTGAAGCGGCGCAGGCCAATGGCCTGCTGCAAAATTTCGTGATGTCGTGGGGCGGGGTATTTGTCTCCGCCATTACCGGCCTGTTCTCGCTGGCGCTGAGTATTTGGGCCTGGAACTTCGTCGCGGATCTGTTCAGCCACTCGGCTATTCTCGGCGCGATTGGTCTTTTCCTCGCTGGCGCGGCGGCGCTCGCCGCAGGCGTCTTCATCCTGCGCGAAATCCGCAGCATCCTGCGTCAAAACCAGATCGCGCGTTTGCATGTCGCGTTGGCGGAAGCCCATGCCGCCAACAATCAAAAGGCAGCGCGCGCGCGCGTTGCAGAACTGACGCGCCTCTACGCCGCGCGCCCCGAAAGCGCGCGCGCCCGCGCCTTGATGAAGGATTACAGTAGCCAGATCATTGATGGCCGCGATCTCATCGATCTCGCTGAACGTCATTTGATTGCGCCGCTCGATGAAACCGCCCGCAAGGAGATCGCAGCCGCCGCCAAACGCGTTTCCGTCGTCACCGCCATCAGCCCGCGCGCGATCCTCGATGTGCTTTTTGTCGCCGGACAGGCGATCGTGCTGATGCGCCGGATCGCCGATATTTATGGCGGTCGTCCGGGACTGTTCGGTTTTTTCAAACTGGCGCGTTCTGTCGGGGCGCATCTCGCCATCACCGGCGCCGTCGCGGTTGGCGACACGCTGTTGCAGCAGGTGCTGGGCCATGGCCTCGCCTCGCGTGTGTCGGCCAAGCTTGGCGAGGGCGTGCTCAACGGCCTGCTCACCGCGCGCGTTGGTCTCTCAGCCATGGCGGTGTGCCGCCCGACGCCCTTCATCGCCGAAAAGGCTCCCGGCGTCGGCGATGTCGCACCGTTCCTGTTCAGCGGTAAAAACAAAACCAGCTCATAGAAATTCGGAAAAACGTGAAGATCACCACCTGGAACATCAATTCTGTGCGGCTGCGTATGCCGCTTGTCGCCCACTTTCTGAAAAGTCGCGCGCCGGATGTTTTGTGCCTGCAGGAAACCAAATGTCGTGACGCCGAGTTTCCGCACAAAGACTTCCATGCGCTCGGCTACCGGCACATCGTCATCAATGGCCAGAAGGGATATCACGGCGTCGCCATTGTTTCGAAAACGCCGCTGCAATTGATCGAGAAACGTGACTTCTGCGAAAAGGGAGACGCGCGCCACATCGCAGCGGAAGTCGAAAGCAAGGGTGGCCCCCTCACCCTGCATAATTTTTACGTACCGGCAGGCGGCGACGAACCTGATCGCGACATCAATCCAAAATTCGGCCACAAGCTCGATTTTCTTGATGAGATGCGCGACTGGATCAAAAAAGAAAAGATCGCCAAAGGACGCGCTGTCCTCGTCGGCGATCTCAACATCGCGCCGCTTGAGCACGATGTCTGGAGCCACAAGGCTCTGCTGAAAGTGGTCAGCCACACGCCGGTGGAAGTCGAAAAACTGACAGCGGTGTTCAATGCGGGAAAATGGGTCGACGCCCTGCGCCATTTCGTGCCGGCGGAAGAAAAGCTCTACACTTGGTGGAGCTATCGCGCGGCGGATTGGGCGGCGTCCGATCGTGGCCGACGACTTGATCATATTCTTGTCAGCGAAGAGCTCGTCGGCGCTTTGAAGAAACTGGAAATTTTGAAAGAGGCGCGCGGCTGGGAACGCCCTTCAGACCATGTGCCCGTGACCCTCGAACTGTCGGAACAGGCGGATAAAGGCAAATGATCGCCCGCGACCTGATGAATAGCGAGTTTCCCTATTATGTGACGGCGGATGTCGACGCCGCCTATGTCGCCAGACTGCTGTCGCGTTGTCAGGCGGGAGCTATTCAGGTTGTCGACGAACATCTATCGCCGATCGGCATCGTCACGCGCAGCAACTTCGAAGACGGCGCCGGCGAAACAGTCTCAACCTATCGTTCGAATGGCCGGTCCTTGCGCGACGTGATGACGCCGCATCCCGTCTCTGTCGATGAAACCGCTGCGCTTGCGGAAATCCTGCGGCTGCTTGAAGCGCATAAGCTGAAACGCATTCCCGTGGTCAACGGAGAGCGCCTGGTTGGTCTACTGCTGCGCAAACAGGTGATGGACGCTGTGCGGCAATCCGCCGACGCCCCGCCTCTCGAACACGCCGATGATGCGACAGCGCAATCGTCCGGAGAGTTTTCAGCGGCGCATTTCCGGACGCTGGTCGCGGCGCATGAGCAAGCGCTGGAGAGCGAAGCGGTGCAGCGTCGTCAAAACGCCCAGCAGTTGCGCGAGCAACGGATCAAGGAGTTGGCGGCGAGACGACTGACGGACGCCGTTTGGCGGCAGATGCTGGCGAGCGCGCGTAACGCCGCCACCGCCGGCCTGCGTGAATTTATGCTGCTTCGTTTTCCGTCCCAGCTGTGCAGCGATGGCGGCAGAGCGATCAATGCGCCGGATCCGCATTGGCCAGAAACGCTACGCGGCGAACCCGCCGACATTTTCCGGCGCTGGCGCGATGAATTACAGCCGCAAGGTTTTCAGATCGCGGCGCAGATCATCGATTTTCCGGATGGCCTGCCGGGAGACGCCGCGCTGTTTCTGATGTGGGGCGGCGGCGACAACTAGCCGCGAGCCATTCTAGCTGCGTCAGCCGCGGCTGTTAGCGCGAAGCGCTTCAAGCGACTCATACCGCTGCGCGCCATCGGGCGTGCGCACTTCGACCGAGCCGTCCGAATACATCACATAAGTGGCTTCGCCCGCCGTATAGTGATCGACTTCGACAGGCTCCGCGCTTCTCATCTGTTGGGGCTCGGGAAACAAATCTTCCGCGACCGCATGAGACGCCGGCGCAGAACCGCGAACAGGCGGCGGCGGCTTCATCGTCTGATGCGTCGGCGCGCTCCATGAGTTTGCGGCGTCAACAGCCGATGTCTCAACGCTGGCCGACGCGGCGACAGGCGCAACAGGCTCAGGCGGTCGGCTGCGCTTTTCAGGTTCGGGAGGACGCACGGCGCTGCGCGCCGCCGAGGGTTTTGCGGGCTCCCGGACAGCCGGTTGGCCCGGCGCGACGCTGCGCGATTGTTGCACGAGCAGGCGGATCAAACGCCCGATCGCCATTGTGACGACGCCGCCGGAAAGAATCATCGCGCCTGCGATGAACTGGCTCCAGCCTCGTTCGATTTGAATGTGCTCCCAGCCGGCCAACAGCCAATAGACGCCAAGCAGCGCCAGCAGTCCGCCGGCAACGAAAACACCCCACCCGGAAAAATCGCGCTTCATGCCGTTTCTCTAGCAATAAGAAACTCCGCCGCAAAACAGAGATTTTCGACAAAGCGACCACTAACAGGGCGCCAGCAAATCTGATGTCTCAATACTCATATATAAATATAACTATACTTTATATAATTGTATTTATTTGCTTAATTATCCATTTCAATTATATAATTAGAGCTTAAAAT
>JALRFG010000079.1 GCA_023253795.1 Methylocystis sp. | reverse complement strand
CACCAGTGTTCCGTATTCCATTCTCACCAATGTTCAGGGCAACGCCAACCTGGGCTGGCTGGGCACGGTGCGCGGACGTCTGGGTTATCTGGTGACACCAAACTTGCTGGTCTATGGCACAGGCGGCCTCGCCTATGGCGGCTATACGGCGAATCTTCAGCTCACGCAGAACTGGGGAGATCTTGCAGGGTCAAATTACAACTTCTTTAATTACGGCAAGAGCTCTTATTCAAACACCATGGTCGGCTGGACAGGCGGCGGCGGTCTTGAATGGATGGCGATGTCGAACTGGAGCCTGAAGGTTGAGTATCTGTATTATGATCTGGGCAATATGTCGGGCTCTCTCGCCAACATGGCCTATGGTCAGAACCGCGCGACAGGCACGAACGCGCTTGAGTCGATCACCAATTACTCCAAGCGCATCAATGGCAACCTCGTGCGCGCTGGCGTGAATTATCACTTCAACCTCGTGACAGCGCCGGTCGTCGCGAAATACTGAAAACAACAGCAGCCTTCTCTTTGTAGAAGGTCGCTTTTGCATCAGTTCGCATAAATCCTAAAAGAGACTTGCGCCCGGACGGAGACGTCCGGGCGTTTCATTTTAGGGCGTTGCGCTCATGTTTGTTGCATAAGCAGAGCAGGCCTAAGCCCTCGTTTAGCTGGCGTCCGCCATCTTATGCTCATCGTCAAGTCCCCATTGAATGCGCGCCCAGAGGCGTTCATGCATCCAATAGCTCATTGAAGAATAGAGATTGCTGGCAAGCATAAAGCCCAAAGCGACATGGATCGCCCCGGTGAACAGATAGATCGTCAGGAAGTCCAGGCACATGATCACGATCCGGTACGTGATCGCCTTCACAAGAGATCTGCGACGACTTGCTGTTCTCATGATGAACCTCCTGATCCTGACATATCGAAGAGGATTAGATGTTGCCGGCTTTCTTTGCCGGTCTATTCCCTGTGCTTATTCCCCGAAGTATTTCTTGCGCAGATTGGTGATGAGGCCTGTTTCCCACGCCAACATAACCTGTTTCGATAGTTTAAGGCGTAAAGAGCTTCCCGCCCTCAGGCCAAACCCATATTTCTCCTGTCGAATAATCTTGCCGACAGCCATAATCGGCAGATCGGGGTTCTGGAGCTGAAAATAGGTCAGCGACGGCTGATCGGCGACAATCGCCTCCACGTGATTATCCGCCAAAGCCTTGATCATCTCCGCCATCGTGCCGAACTCCTGAATGGAGATATTGGCTTTCACAATATAGGCGCTGGCGATGCTGTCTTTCAGGGCGCCGACAGTTTTGCCCTTCAAATCGGGCAGGTCCGAAATTTTATTGTTTTCGGTGTCGAGAATGCGCCGCTCCAGCGTGTTGACGGTCATCACGCTGGTGATTGTTGAGGTGACGAAAGCCACAATACCGACGCCTACCACCAGCCAGAGCGCCGCCAGCACCCGTCCGAGGCTGCCAAACAGCGGCTTATGCTTGGTGTCGCCGGTCGTGAGAATGGAAACGACATGGTAAAAGCTTTCAGAAACGCCATGGCCCCATTCGCGCGGAAAGTCTGGATCAAATCGCCGATCAATCAGCGTGAGAAGCAGCGTGGCGACCAATATGCCGAGCGCGATCAGCAGATAGCTGTTGAGCAGGCCGCTTTCGTAAAGCTGGGTAAGAAAACGCCAGAAACCCGCCTTCGGCGGCTTGTGAACCATCATCTGCAAGCCGGCGTCGAACCAGGGCTGCGAGAAGTCCATTCGCTCCATCCGCTCACCATTAATGGTTAACTCCGTAATGGCGACATCGGCGTTTCCTTTCGTCACAGAGGCAAGCAGATCAGGAAAGGTTGGCGCTTCCTGATATTCATAATCCACGCCCATGCGCTTGGCGCATTCCTCCCAGAGATCAATCGCAAATCCGGAATAGCCCTGTTCCGATTTCATCACAAAGGGCGGGCTCTCAAACACGCTGACATGCAATTTTTGCGGTGTCACACCCGCGTCATTCGCTTTCGCCACAATAGGAAGCGCGGCCACGAGGGCGATAAAGATGATGCAGAGAATTGAACCAAGTTTTCTCATGGGATCCTTTCCTGTTCGCCGTTCCGGCCGTTGCGCGTCTTTGTCTTCCACAGCTGCATCATCATTAGCTGACGGACTTTATGGGGTTCAAAAGCATATGGCTACGGTCTGGTTTGCAGCGCCCGGAGCGAGCGTTGTCGGGTTGCATTATTTGGGCGACACGATCTTTGGCAAGCTTATTGCGAGCCCAATGCCACAGGCCGCGAACATCGATCTCGCGCCTATGGGACGCGCTGCATCGCATGATGAAATCGCGATACGGATGGCGCATGCCTTTTGAGGGGATATGCTCATGAAGACGGTTCTGGTGATTGCTTATCTCATGGGCGGCCATGTCATCGACACGGAAAGGCTCGACGCCGCCTCAATGGAAGAGTGCGTGAAAACCAGACAAGCCGCGCTATCCGGCGTTACGCCGGTGACGACGCGCTATGGCGCCGAGGTGCTAATCTCCGCCGAATGTCGACGCTTGTCCGTTGCCGAACCCAATGCGTCCTAGGCATCGCTTTAGTCTGTTAGTCCCGGCGCGCACGGGCGAAAAGATCTGAAAATCTTGCTAGAATGGACGGGTCCTTCCGTTCCTTCTTGCGACGGTTTCTTCCCATGCGTCTCGCCTCTCTCTATCGCTATCCCGTCAAGGGCCTTTCGCCAGAGGCGCTCGATACAGTTGATCTGGTCGCGGATGGCTATTTCCCTGACGACCGTCTCTTTGCCTTCGAAAATGGCCCATCCGGTTTTGATCCATCGGCGCCGGAACATCAGCCGAAAATCAAATTTCTGATGCTGATGAAAAACGCGGCGCTGGCCGGTCTCGTCACGCGCTATGATTCCGCGAGCGGCGTCCTGACGCTTTCCGATGCGCAGAAGGAACTCGCGCGCGGCGATCTCGCCAGCGCGGAGGGGCGGGCGGCGCTGGAGACGTTCCTCACGCGTTTTCTGGGCGAAGAAATACGCGGAGCTGTTCATCTCTGCGCAGCGCCCGAAGGCTTTCGCTTCACAGATTCAAAATCGGGTTTTGTGTCGTTGGTTAATCTGGCGAGCGTCGCTGAGATTGAGAAGGCTGCGGGCGCGCCGGTCGATCCGTTGCGTTTCCGCGCCAACCTCTATGTCGCTGACGCGGCGCCGTGGGCGGAGGCTGAATGGCCAGGACAACGGATCGCGCTGGGCGGCGTGACTCTGGAGATTTTGAAGATGACGGATCGTTGCGCCGCAACCGGCGTTGCGCCCGGTGCGGGCGTGCGTGACATGGATCTGGTGCAGACCCTGCGCGCAAATTTTGGTCACATCGATTGCGGCGTTTACGCCCGCATTCTGACGGGCGGGCGCGTCACACGCGGCGACGCGCTCCGCCTCATCTGATCTCTTAAGATTCGAGCGGCAGTTCGCTCACGGCCTCAATGGCGTCAACCTGCGCTTCGGCGCCATCGTCCTGCGCCATGCGCGGCCGGCGACGGCGACGCGCGCTCAGATGGAAATTCACGCCATCCGACTCGGGCGCCTCGACGTGCTCGCCGGCGCCGAAAGCCTCCGGCGCGGGAGCGTCATTCGGGGCGGGACGCGCCACGGGCGCCGTGATGAAAGAGGGCAGGGCCGCTGCGGCGTCGCCGGAGGCCTCCTGACGCGGGAAGCGGCGATCGCCCCGACCGCCGCCATTGCGGTCAAAGCCACCGCCTTGCTGCTGCTCGCCATAACGCGGACGTTCCTGACCTTCGCCATGACGGCCGCGTCCACGTTGTTCGCCATAGGGCTGGCGATCCTGACGCGGCTCGCGCGGCGCGCGTTCGGGACGCGAATCGACGCGCATGTCGGGCATCGGCCGGTCTTCGAAGGGCTGCGGCTGCATCATCTGGGGTATCGGCGGCGGCGGCGGATACTGGATCGGCGGCTGCGGCTGAGCGGCATAGGGCTGCGGCTGCTGGCCCTGCTGATAGGCGGCCGACGGCAGGCGCTCGGAAAGCGGCGCGAAGCGGTCGGGCAGGGCGGCGAAATCATCATCCTCGTCGATATCGACCTCGGCGTCGGCCGACGGGCGCGGGTAGCCCGGCATGCCCTGCGCCGCCTGCGCGGCGGAGATCAGACGGAAATAATGTTCGGCGTGCTGCAGCAGGCTTTCCGCCATCACCAGATCACCGGAAGACTGCGCGTCGCGGGCGAGCTGGAGATATTTCTCGGCGATGTGCTGCGCCGTGCCGCGGATTTTTACATCGGGGCCGTTCGACTCATAGGAGCGGGTGAGCGGATTGGGTCCTTTGCGACCGCTGCTGCGCCCACGCATTCTCTTGTTTTGGCCTGGTCTCATCGAACCCCCGAAATAGTGCAGGGCGGCTACGCCCTGGCGAAGCGCAGCTCCAGCCGTCGCTTCACATCGCGCTTCATCGCGGTGCGGATAAGCCGCCCCGACGACAACGCCGTTAAACGCCTGTCGAAATCGCCGCCGTCTTGCGGTCGGTTTTCGCTTTGCGCCTGAAGCTGATCGGCCGGTAAAGGCGGTGCGACCGCAAACAGGGGCGTAATTGCTGTTTACCCGTGCGCTGATTACGACCCGATGCGCTTTGCGCTCATGGTCCTCGACATACGCTACGGTGACTGCTTCGTCGTCGGCGCCGGCGTTACTCTCTGCCGATCGCTGGTCTACCGCTTGCGCGGCGGGTCTCCGGTCACTCGAAGCCCACAAACCCGGTTTCGACGAATACGGGTATTTTTGTCTTATAGCCCCTCCCGGCCGCCGCGCCAAGTGCGGCGAGGGCCGGGGCGGCAAAAACCGCTCGCTACGCGCCGGTCGGTCCGGCCAGGCCATGACGGGCGGCGACCACCCGCTCATGCCCGCCCAGATCGCGGACCACGCCGGCAGGCGTCAGGCCCGCCGCCGCCAGCAAGGCGGCCACGTCGCCGGCCTGCCCGGCGCCCACCTCGAACAAGGCAAGCGCTCCGGGCGTGGCGAGGCGGGTCAGATCGCCGATGATGGCGCGATAGGCGCCGAGACCGTCTGCGCCGCCATCGAGCGCCAGCGCGGGATCGTAGAGGCGCACATCCGGATCAAGCCCGGCGAGATCGCCGGTCGCGATATAGGGCGGATTGGAGACGATCAGATCGAAACGGCCGGCGCCGAGCGCTTCGCTCCATCGACCGCGCATGACCATGGCGCGATCGCTCAAATTGCAGCGCCGCAGATTTTGCATGGTGGCGCGGCAGGCGTGCGGCGACAGATCGACGGCGACGCCGTGCGCCTGCGGCCATTCGCTGAGCAGCGCGCAGACAATCGCGCCAGAGCCTGAACCAAGATCGAGAATGGTCGTCGGCGGCGTGTCGCGACAAAGTCGCAAGGCGGTCTCGATCAGCGTCTCGGTGTCGGCGCGCGGATCGAGCACGTCAGGCGCAACGACCAGATCGAGCGTCCAAAATCCGCGCTCACCTAGTATCCGCGACACAGGTTCATGCTGCGTGCGTTGCGCGGCGTAGGACGACAGGCGATCTTCTTCCGCGCCGGTGAGTAACGCATCCGGTTCTGTCGCGAGGTCGAGGCGCGACAGGCCGCACGCGGCGCGCAACAACAGACGCGCATCTTCCGCCGCGGTATCGACGCCGGCGGCGTCGAACTGCTGCGTCAGCGCCATCAGCGCTTGCGCACGCGTTCGTTCCGCCGCCGGCATGGTACTAGACGCCCTTCGCGATCAGCGCGCCGAGACGTTTGACGAAAGCGCTGGCGTCGATCGGCTGTTCGCCGTCGGCGACGCGAGCGAGATCAAACAGCAGATACATACCGTCCGTCGCTCCGTCGCGGCCCTTTTGCGCCAGCGTCGTCGACAGCATGGCGACGGCAGGATGTTTGGCGTTGATCTCCAACACGGGCTTGCCGAGCATCGCCTGTTGACCATGTTCGGCGAGCAGGCGCGCCAACTGCCGGTCGAGCCCCTTGTCGGAGGCGATCAGACAGGCGGCGCTTTCGGTCAGTCGCGTCGAAATCCGCACGTCTTCGACATAGTCGACGAGCGTTTCTTTGAGCGCAGTGACCAGCACGCCCATATCGGCCGGGGGTGGCGTTTCTGTCTCATCGGCGTCGACGCGCGGAATAGCGTCGATATCGGCCTGTCCCTGCGTCACTGATTTGAACGGCTTGCCATCGAAGCCCAGCGCGCTCGTCACCCAGAAGGCGTCGACCGAGTCATCGAGCAACAGCACTTCGACGCCGCGCGCGCGGAAACCTTCGATCTGCGGGCTGGCGGCCAGACGTTTCACATCATCGCCGGTGATGTAATAAATCGCTGTCTGGTTTTCGCGCAGATCGGCGACATAGTCCTTGAGCGTGCGATTCTTGCCGTCGCTTTTGGTTGAAGCGAAACGCGCGAGCGCAAACAGCGCATCGCGACGCGCGGGATCTTCGTGCAGACCTTCCTTGAGAACGGCGCCGAAATTCTCCCAGACTTTGGCGAATTTCTCCGGCTCGTTCTCGGCGAGTTTGGTCAGCTCCTGCAAAATACGCGTGGCGATCGCCTTGCCGATGGCCGCGATCGCCGGACTCTTTTGCGCAACTTCGCGCGACACATTGAGCGGCACGTCGGCGCTGTCGACGACGACGCGCACAAAGCGCAGCCACGGCGGCAAGAGATCGGCGTCGCGCGAGATCAGAACGCGTCGGACATAGAGCTTGGATTTGCTCTTGCGCGCCGGATCGAACAAATCGAGCGGCCGTGCGCCGGGAATGAAAGCGAGCACCGTATATTCGGTGCGGCCTTCGGCGCGCCAGTGAATGGTGAGCGCCGGCTCGTCAAACTGGCCGGAGAGCTGCCGGTAGAAATCGGTGTATTCCTCTTCCGTGATGTCGGATTTCGATTTCGTCCACAGCGCGACGCCGTCGGCGATGCGTTTGGGCTCTTCGCCGGGCGCTGTGATCAGATCGATGGGCGTCGCCACGGCGCCGGAATGTTCGCGCACGATCGTTTCAAGCCGCCAGGCGTCGAGAAATTCATCGCTGTCGGCGTTCAGATGCAGCGTCACGCGCGTGCCGACGGCCGGCGCCAAAGCGGGATCGAGCGGCGCGATCGAATATTTGCCCTTGCCTGCGGATGTCCACAGCCAGGCCTCATTCGATCCGGCGCGACGCGTCGCCACCTCGACATGGTCGGCGACCATGAAGGCCGAATAAAAGCCGACGCCAAAACGGCCGATCAGCGAACCGGCGGCGTCGTTCTTTTCTGCGCCGATCTTGTCGAGAAAAGCGCGGGTGCCGGAATTGGCGATGGAGCCCAGCGCCGAGATCAATTCATCGCGCGACATGCCGACGCCATTGTCGATGATCGTCAGCGTGCGCTTGTCCTTGTCGAGCGCAAGGGTGATCAGCGGCGTCGCCGCTTCGGCAGCGAGCCCGGCGTCGGACAGCGCCTCATAGCGCAGTTTTTCGCAGGCGTCGGCAGCGTTGGAAATCAGTTCGCGTAAAAAAACGTCGCGTTCGGAATAAACCGAATGCGTCATCAGTTCGAGAAGCTGCTCGACATTCGCCTCAAAACCAAAATCGGCGGCGTCGGTCGTCATGCGGTCTCCATGGGTTGGCGCCGGGAAGCGGGCGCAGTGCGGATTGAGGATGAGAATGGCCGCCCTTGGGGGCGGGTCCGAGTCTGAAATTCGGTGTTCGCCGCCGGATTTGCAAGGGGCCTGCGGATGAGCGGGGTCTTTCCTCGCCATGTCGCCATAACGGGCTTGCGCCGACTCGCGCGGCGCGTCAACATGACGGAAAGGCAATGGAGTCGCGGCGCATGGCTGAACCCGATGCTTCTCAGTCACCGCTTCGGCGACCGGCGCTGGCGCTGGTGCCGGGAACCGGCGGCGTAACGCCAGCGCGGTCGACGGCCGAGAGTGTTGCGCTTCCAGCCGTCGTTTCCTTCGACCGGCGTGAACTCAACCTCTTGTTCAATCTTTATGGCGTGCAGGTCGCCGCCGGCGAATGGCGGGATTATGCGCTGGACTTCATGCCGACGAAGGCGGTGTTTTCGATCTTCCGCCGCACCAGCGAAATGCCGCTCTACAGAATCGAAAAAATCCCCGAACTGGCGCGTCGGCAGGGCGCCTATTGCGTGGTTGCCGCCAACGGCCAGATTTTGCGACGCGGACACGAACTGGCGCGCGTGTTGCGCGTGCTCGACAAAGGGCTGAAGCTCGTGGGACGCGAGTAGGCGAAATAAAAAAGCCCCGCGAGAGCGGGGCTTTTTCTCAGGCGCAGAGCCCGATTTAGTTGTCGCGGTCGCCGAACAGGAAGAGCAGCGACTGGAACATGTTGATGAAGTCGAGATAGAGCGACAGGGCGCCGAAGATGCTCTTCTTCTGAGCGACTTCATAGCCATCGGTCTCGAAATACAT
>JALRFG010000078.1 GCA_023253795.1 Methylocystis sp. | reverse complement strand
AGATCCTGTTTCTCGAAAGGAATGGTTGAATCGACCAGCAACACTACGACTTCGGAAAAACGCACGGCGCGAATGGCGTCGGCGCCAGAGAGTTTCTCCAGCTTGTCGATAACGCGGGCGCGTTTGCGCAGACCTGCGGTGTCGAAGAGTTTGAGCTTGCGATCGCGCCAGACGAAATCAACGCCGATCGAGTCGCGCGTTATTCCCGCCTCCGGTCCGGTGAGCAGACGCTCTTCGCCCAGAATACGATTGATCAGCGTCGATTTGCCGGCGTTGGGCCGACCGACGACCGTGATCCGCAGCGGCTTGGTGACATCGAGATCGCTGCCGTCTTCTTCGTCGTCGAAGACAGCCGCGGGCCCTTCGTCTTCATCCTCCGCCGGTTCGGCGGTCTGTTCCGGCAGGGCTTCGCGCAAAGCGTCATAGAGACTGCTCATGCCCTCGCCATGTTCAGCGGAGAGCGGCGTCGGATCGCCCAGACCCAGCGAGAAACCTTCTAGCGCGCCGGCTTCGCCCGCCTTGCCCTCGGCCTTGTTGGCGATGAGGATCACCGGCTTGCCGGCGCGGCGCACGAGATCAGCGAAATATTTATCGTCCGGCGTCACACCGACGCGCGCATCGAAAACGAACAGCACGGCGTCGGCGGATAGAATGGCGTTTTCGGTCTGGGCGCGCATCCGTCCTTCGAGCGTGGCGCTGTCGCCCGCTTCAAGACCGGCGGTGTCGATAATGGTGAAACGCAGATCGGCGAGGCGCGCGTCGCCTTCGCGCCGGTCGCGTGTGACGCCGGGACGATCATCGACAAGCGCCAGCTTCTTGCCGGTCAGCCGGTTGAACAGCGTCGACTTGCCGACATTCGGTCGACCGATGATCGCAAGCGAGAAGGTCATGATCCTGCACATTCGACGCGTCGTAGAACGCGCCATTCCCTATTCAATGTTTTACGCCCGCCGATGCGTGGTCCGTTTTCTGGACCGCGCATCGGCGGGCGTCTGATTGCTCTGGGGTCGAGACGGTTACTTGGACTGTTGTTTCGTCTCGAACGCCGCAGGACCGGCAGATTTATCGCCGGGGTTTTCCGGCTCGATCACCGGCGTCACCTCGATTTTGCCGCCATCGGCTCCGCCGCCGTCAGCCGCCGCAGCGGCCGGAGCTTTTTTCGGGCCGCGCTTGGCGTGAAGCAGACCGCGATAGGCGGCCGCGCGCTGACGCATGGATTGCGGCGCGTCATTATTGGCGAGCACCTGATCGAAAACGCGTTCCGCCTCGTCGAAATCATCATTGGCCAGCGCGTCGAGGCCATTCCATTCCTGCGCGGAAAAACGGAAGGCGCCGTCGGCGGTCATCATCGGCCCGAGCGCGCCCTCAAGCTTTTCGCGGTCGCCGCTCTCCATGAGCAGCAGAGCGGCGCGCAACAGCGCCACCTGTTGGGTGATCTTATCGACCTTGGCGTCTTCGGCGATGGCGTTGAGCTCGGCCAGCGCCTGTTTGGGGTCGGGACGGGCTTCCGCCGCGCGGACACGCGCCAGAGCGGCGTAGCCGGCCGGCGCGTCCTTGGCGAGCGCGTCAAAGGCGGCGGCGGCTTCCGCCGTTTTGCCCTCATTGGCGAGGGCGGCGGCGGCCTCAAAACGCGCGTTGGCGGCCTCGGCGGCCTCGCGATGCTTGTTTTGATAATAGCTCCAGGCACCCGTCGCCGCGACGATGAGAAAGGCGATTACGAATATCGGGGTCTGATATTTCCCCCAGAGATCGGCGGCTTTGTCCCGGCGGACGTCTTCGTCAACTTCCTGAAAAATATCCGACATTGCTACGCGACCCCTATGCCCGCTCACTTCGGCTTCGATGATCGGAAGGAGTTAGCACAGGCGACGGCCAAAGGCGAGTTGCGGCGTCTGGCGGGGTCAGGCGGCGCCGTCGCGGTCCGGATCCCGGTCCCGGCTGGGTTTGCGCGCGGCGGCGAGGACGTCGAGATCGTCCTGAAGACCCACTGCGACGCGCGCGATCGCCGTCACGATCAAATGCAACATGGCGCCAAAAGCCATGGCGAGCGCCGCCACCTGAAGCGCGGCCCGCCAGCCGCGCTCGGCGGTGAAATCGCCCAGATGGGCGTTGAGATAAGCGGCGAAGCCAAGTCCACCCAGCATCCCCAACGCCATAAGGGGATAATTGCGTGGCGGACGGTGTGGCGACAGGGGCGCGTTCATTGCGGCTCTACCTTGAGCGATCTGATCTCCATCACCTATGGCGAGGCGCGGCAAAGGCAATCCGCGCGAAGGTCTGTTCCGCGAAGGTCCGTTCTATGCCGGCGCGATCAGGCGGCGACGGCCAAATGCGCGCGCAATCTGTTTTCGAGCGCCGCCGCTTCGTCTTCGTGACCGGCGTATCGGAAGATATCGATGCTCCGGCGCAGCGCCAGATCGCACAAATATTGTTCGCCGGCCGACAGGCTTCGAAATGCGCCGCCGGCGATGTCGATAAAAGCGCGCAACTTGCCGAGATCCGCCGCAACATCCTGCGGGGCGACGGCGTGGCGTTGGATGTCGCGATGCAGCGCGGCGATTACGTCGCAGATGAATTTCAGCGAAAAAACTTTCACAAGCTGCGCATCTGTCATGGGGGGCACGTGCGTCTCTTTCGTGGACTGCGGGCGTCGAACGAATGTCGCGAGTCTGTGACAGCGGCATGACAGCCTGTTAGTCGACCGGCGCGGTCGTCTCACCTGTGGCCGGCGCAATGTGGCGCGTCTTGTTACGGATGATTTTCTCCGAGAGTTCGGAATTGGTGATGCTGATCAAGGGGCCATCCGGGCTGCGCAATCGCGTTGAGCGCATGCCGATCTCCTCGACAACGCCTTCGATATCCTTGGATTCGATGTAGTCGCCGACATAAATCGATTTATCCATATAGATGATGACGCCAGCGAGCAGGTTCTCCAGCGTCGGCTTGGCGGCCAGCGCAAAGGCGAGACCGCCGACGCCGAGGCCGGCGACGATGCCCATCACCGGGAGACCAGCCGTGCTGAGGCCGTAAATCACAATCGCCAGCGCTGCGAGGACGCCTCCGACGCGGCTGAGGAGCCGCACAATGCTCGCATCGAGATTATGCGGATCGAGATGCGAGATTTTCGTATAATTCCGGGCGAAGACTTCGCTGAGCATGAACGCGGCGAAACTGAAGGCCAGATAGAAAACGATCGAGAAAATAATCGACGCCGCCAGCGCGCCATTGGCGGTCAGACTGCCCAGATCGATCACGACATAATTTGCGATTTTCGCCAAAAGCATGGTGAGCACGGCGACGCCGAGAAACCGTGCGTTTCCTGCCGGAAATGCGCACCGCATGGCGTAAGGAAGGAAAAACAGCGTCACAAGCGCCAAAGCGAACAACGTCCATTGCCAGATGGTGTTGGTGCCATAGGATTTCAGCCAAAAATCCGGCAAGGCGAAGAAAACGCCGGCCCATGGCGGCGGGATCACGCCGCCGGGATTCTCCGTGTAAAATTTATAAGTGTTAAATTCGCCCTTGGGTTTCTTCTCGATGATCCGCCGATAAAGATAGGGCACATTGGCGACGGTTTCGGCGGTGAAGGCGACATCCCCCGTGCGCATGCCGCTCGCAATCTGACCAATCTGCAAATAGGTGCCGGGAACAACCCAGAGATTTTCTTTGAGCTTGCGCAACGGCGTTGTCGCATCGATTTTCGACAGGCGTAAAATTTCCCGGATCATGAAACCGGTTTCAGCGCCAATGGTGTCTCGCGACCATTCCGGAACCGTCGAAAGATCCATACTATCGAAGATTTCCGACATTAAATAATCGATCCGCCGGCGTTCGTCTTCGTTGGGCTGGGGATAGATCCAGCTCCGGCTTTCTTCGCGTTTCTTCTTGAAGAACTCCATATCGTCGCGAATTTCATTGGTCGCGCGAATAAAGAAAGCCAGACAGTTTTCCGGCGTCGAACGATCGATCACCGAACCGGTCGGATAAGCGTCGGCCGCGCCGGCGCGCGCCGACATGGGCGACAGAGCGAAAAGGGCGCAAAAGCAAACGAACGTCAGGACAAAAATCTTTGTCGATAAAATCAACAAGCTTTGCAATCGCATTCTCGCCTCTTTAAACACAGAATGATGAAGATCGTTTGAGAATAATCGTCTTTATAATGTTCGACAGAAATTGCGTCGCGTATCGCTTGGATACTCCCGTCGCAGTACGCTCATCCGCCCCAGCACAAAAAATTAATCAGTCTGTTTTCAACACTGGCGGGGAATATTTCGTGAAACAGTCCACGCGCAGGGTGGCTGACGGCATTGGGATCGGGCAAGGGCTGCTCTCTGATTTCGCCGTTCTTCACCGACAGCATCCGTCGGGCGCAATCGACCTGAACATCATACAGGGCCGAACCGAAAGGCATATTATCGATCTTGCGCTTGTCTATCGGCTGCGCGGCAATGGTCGCCCGCTTGGTGAAGCCCTCATCCGTCACGCTTGTCCCATCAATCAGAAACGCTTCGCCGTTGATAAAATCGAGCGGCTGCCAATCAACGCCCGCGATGGCGGCGGAAACGGTTAGGGACAGAAAAATGCCAGCGGCGAGCAGCGTGAACTTCGGGAGGCGTTTCATCATGACAAACTGACTATCTATGTTGGTCCGCCGCACCAAGGATCGTTGCAACGGGAAGAGATGCCGCGCATATGAGCGCCTATCATTATTATGTGTCGCGCCGCTGAACAACGCCGGCCGCCTCTGCGTCCAAGACGTTGTTTGTATTACGCTTTATCAAAACAAACCCGGCTGGTTATGTATGGGTGGCGCAATCCTGGGGCGTCGACAATTGGAAGCCGCCACGAAAGTGACGCCATCTTTACGCAGGATCAACGACTTGCTACATTGATTGTGTTAGCGCCTCACGATAATGGGTTTGTACATGCGTAAGTTTGTTTTTGATTTTAGAATGTCGTCTATCGCCCTCCTTTTTCCGGCGATGATTGGCGCCCCGTCCGCGATTGGCGGAGAAATCGTCGATCAGGATAAATCGGCGCCAGCGAAAATTGCCCAAGCGACTGCGCCTGCCGAACCAACTGACGAGCAGGCGCCGCGACAGCATGTGAAGCATTTAAGAGCGCATAAAAAATATGACGCCGACGCTGTCGATGATGTCGCGCAAACGGCTCAAAAATCCGACGCCGGTAAAACATCGGCGCAGAATACGGCGTCAGGCGCCGCGAAAAATCTGAGCACCGATAATAATTCAAACGGATCCGCCGCACGACCCACGCCCAAACCACGCGTCAAAATCGTCCGACAGCATGTTGAAAAGACTGGTCAGGAGCGCGCCGGCGCCAGCGAGAATATTCAACGTCCGCGGCAACATGATTTCATCTCGGATATTTTTGGCGGAGACGAATAAGTCTCTGCCACGCAGCTTATAAGGATCCTCGACGCGGCGCCGCTCCTGTGGCCGCGTTACGAATCTCTTCGTAGCCGGCGCATCAATCTCGCAATCCTGATCTTAAAGCAACAGCCTCGGGATCAGTGGCCTTTCTATTGATTTTGCAGAATCTCTGAATAGCCTTCGACACATTGGCTGAGTTTGTTGATCAGAGAGGAATTCTCGGGGTCCGAGCGCAAAAGCACGGCGATGGCGTAAATCGTATCGGGGCAACTTGCCTTCGAACAGTTCATGTCATTGGCGCGTTTTTGCGCTGCTACGCCGCTTTTATCTTCGCCAACCAGCAACCACGCCGAACTGACGCCATAGGCTTTGGCGTACATTTTGGCGTCTTCGACCTTGTAGCTGTTCTGCCCGTTCTCATGCGCACGGTATTTGCTGCTATTCCAGCCACATTTCTCAATCGCCGCTGTCGTGGAAGAGAACCCCGCCTGAAGGCGCGCCTGCTTCAATCTCGCGTTCACGTGCCCGCTCTTTGCTCATATAATTCAAAAGATTATGCATATAATACCATACAATTTATGTAATTAAAGTCTCAAATTTGAGATGACAGCCTGGAAATATTTCAAGCTTCGTTTTCGCTGGACAGAAATTTCATCAGGTCGATCAACAGGGACGCGAGAATATTCAAGCAGACAAAAAGAAATACTGCGCCGAGAAAATCACCGATCAACATCTGAAACAGCGAAGACTGCGAAAACATCCCGCCGCCGAGCACATAAGGAAACACCAGATGATGCAGAGCGGAATTAATGATGGCGTAGATGACCACAAATCGGGAGATGTCCTGAATGGATGGCGTTCGCCATTCTGTGGAGAGCGTCTGGCATGTAAGCTTTTCATAAGCGAAATAAGACGCCGAGCAGCTCAAAACAGGCACAACCGACAATGTCAGTGCTGAGACGAGATCCATGTCCTTGTTGAAAATGTTCCAGACGAAGGAGCCGGCGCCGACCCCCAGCGCGCCAAGGTGACCACAGACGAGAGTTGCAATCACATTCACGCCTGCCGGCAGATAGAAATAATTCACCCATCCGTCATAAGGCTGAACCAGATTGATATAAGCATTAATGGCGATAAACAGGTAACGAATAATCGCGATCAGGGCGACAGTCTTAAGGGCTTTCATGTTTGCTCATGATCGCCGCATCGAGCTCGCTGAAATGTTTCCGGAAATTGCGGCCCAGGCGGAAAATGGAACGGCCCTTTTTCTCGTAGGCTTCAATCAGTCCTATTTGCTTGAGCGTCGCAATCCGTCGATACACCGTCGCCCGGGACGCCTGGACTTGCTCGACGACCGTTTCCGCGGAAATCTCTTCATTATTGCCGATGGCGGTAACAATCAGCGTTAGAATTTCCCGCTCGCCCTTTTCCAGCGAGGACAGGCCAAAGCGTCTCTCGATCGTCGTCAAAAGCGTAAATAGCCTCGCAAGGCTGGTCATCGAGAAATTCCCTGAGTTGATTCACGTTTAATATAATACGCTAATCGACTGATGAAAGCCGCGCCACACCGCAGGCCGGGAGCATCTAAGAGATTTAATGTGGCGGAATGCCGTCAATTTCTGGTCAAAAGATTTTGCCTCATGAAATCATCGTCTTTCCGATGCAGGCTGCACGCCCGGCCATTATCAAAAAACCGGCGGCTGGAAATCATATTCCGGGCAGAGCTTGATCAACTATTCGGGTGCGGCGCCGAGCGCGCCGGTTGCAAGCGCCAGCTCGGCCGCTGCGGACGGAGCGGCACTATGCGCATCGATCGATATGATTTTCGCCTGCAACAACTGTGACTGGGCGACATTGACCTCAGTGATGGCGCCAACGCCGTTTCGGTAAGCGTCCAGCGCCGCATTAAAACTGGTCGAGGACGCCGTGATCACAGCGCCGGCGGCGTCATATGTGGCGAGGCTGGTACGCAATGTGTTGTTGGACAGCACAATTTGCCGGATCGCCTCGTTACGGGTGCGGCTCAGGGCCAGCCCGGCGTTTTCGGCTTTTGCTTTTGCCTGCATCAGCATCGCCGAACGTGCGCCGCCGTCATAGAGGGGCATTGACATGCCGCCGAAGACCGTGCCGCCGAGTCCGCCACTGGAGAAATTGCCGATCGATCCCTGCGTCCCGACAGCGGGAACCTGCGTCAGGTAAAGATTGCCGTTCGTATAGGAGCCGGTGCCGGACATAAACACCTTCGGCATGAAATCCGCTTCAGCCGCCCGGACATGAGCCAGCGCCGCTTTTTCTGCGGAATAGGCCGCAAGAACATCCGGCCGTCGGGACAGCGCCACGGAAATCGCGTTTTGCGCCGATTGCGCAAGGCCTGAAGAAATCTTTCGGTTGGAGACGTCGGCGATCCGCAATTTGGTCAGGGGCGATATGCCAAGCGTCGAAACAAGCGTCAGATAGCCGTTCTCTTCGGCGCCTGTCGCCTGCACAAGACCAAGCTTCGCCTGCGCCGTCACCTGACGCGCCTGCGTCAGATCAATAGAAGTGCCGATGCCTTTCTGCATCCGTTCTTCGGCGGCGGCCTCCACCATCTGCGCATTCTTGAGCGCCTGAGAAGCCAGCGCAACGCGCGCACGTACGGCGGAATAATTGTAGAAGGCGACGCTAACGTCGTAAATAAGCGCTGATGCGCTGCGGTGAAGCCAATGTTGGAGATTGCCGAGGCATGTTCCGCCGCCGCCACGACGGCGGCGCGTTGACCGAAGTCGAACAACAGCCAGTTCAATGTGACGGAATGTCCCGGATCATCGCCTGTGGGACAAAAGTTTGGATTGAAGAGAGGAGGTTTTCTGGCTCATCGTAGCCCCAAGGAGCGAAGATGAGACAGAAGACCGCGCCAGTTAAGCAGCCGGCGGAAGACGTGATCCGGGATATTCGTCGAGCGACCCGTCGACATTTTTCGGCCGAAGAGAAGATCCGGATCGTTCTGGAAGGCCTGCGTGGTGAGGAAAGCATCGCCGAGATCTGCCGGCGTGAGGGGATCGCCGCCTCGATGTATTACGGCTGGTCCAAGGAGTTTCTTGAAGCCGGCAAGAAACGCCTGGCGGGTGACACCGCACGAGCGGCGACTTCTGAGGAAGTTAAGGCG
>JALRFG010000077.1 GCA_023253795.1 Methylocystis sp. | reverse complement strand
AAGAGGGCATGACGGCCTTTATCGAGAAGCGCAAACCCGGCTTCCAGCACCGTTAATGCGCCATTGACGGGAGGGCCGGCGGGCGTCTATAAGCCCCGCTGCATGGCCGCGATTTCGCGGCCGCACTGATTTTCGGGCCCCCTGGGTCCGGTTTTACCCTGAGGACTAAGATCTTATGGCCAATACAAGCTCGGCCAAAAAAGCCGTTCGCAAAATCGAGCGTCGCACAGCCGTTAACAGAGCCCGTCGCAGCCGTATGCGCACCTACCTCCGCAAGGTCGAGGAAGCGCTCGCCGCCGGCGACGCCACGCTCGCCGCGACGGCGCTGCGTCAGGCCGAGCCCGAGTTGATGCGCGCCGCCCAGCACGGCGTCGTTCACAAGAATACGGCGTCGCGCAAGGTGTCGCGTTTGTCGGCTCGCGTGAAGGCGCTCTCCGCGAAAGCCTGACCGACAACGGTTCATGCAAGTTCTATAAAACCCGGCTTCGGCCGGGTTTTTTGTTGTCTGAAGCAGCATGTGATTGTCGCCACAACGTTGATGACACAGTTCATGAAAATTTTTTCAGCTGAAAATGCGTGCGCAGCCAAACATCCTCTGATTCAAGCCTTTGCGTTCAAGCCCGAGTCATCGCGCTAAAAACCCGGGCTTGACAAGCCTCACGATTTTTAACTGCGCGCGTCATCCAATTTACACGTCTGCCGCAGAGACATTTTTTTATGGAAGATGAATCATCGGGTTATACAATCAGGAAAAATATTTCACGTCATGATCAACGCTTGTCCGTTGTTGTATCGCGGCGCAACGTCGTCGATGCGTTGCGTAAAGATTGAGGCGCGTGTAGGTTTTTTTCGTCGAACGAGAGATCGTGTGACGGGCTGTTTCCGGCAAGAACTGAAGTATGCAGGAGCGATGCAATATCGTCTCTTTTCAGCGGTTCTGCGCCAGACAGTCATCGTATTTCGTCTCGTTTGATATGTAATCAAGCGTATCTGTTGTGACCGCGCCTTCCTGCGTCGACTTTATCCTCGCACGCAAGAAAAGACGCGGCGTCCATTGTGTGATGAGGAGATGCAGACATGATGCAGGGACGGCAGGTCACAATTTTCAATAGCGCTTTCGTCCGGGACGACATGTTCATCTGCTCCGAACGATTTTTATCATCGTCGGGTCCTTTGTCGACGAGCCCTCCCTTCGCATGAGCGACGCAGACTTTGTTGAGGTGTCTGCAAGGCGTCGTCCGGATTTTTAACCGGCGCGATCCTGTCCGTGTCCTGTCAGTGCTGCTGACCGTCTTCACGGACCCATGTTTTGTCTCTAAATTTTCACGGTAAGGTTCATGGTGATTATGACGGATAATCGGGATCAGGCGGCGAACCAGATTACCGCGGAAGATCAGGTCCGCTGGGAGCGGGTGCGCCAGCGTTTGCGCGCCGAGCTGGGCGACGCTGTTTATAATTCGTGGTTTACGCGTCTTGAGCTTGATCGCATTGAAAATCAGAATTTTCATCTGACCGTCCCGACCAAATTCCTCAAAAGCTGGGTGCAATCGCATTATGCGCCGCGCATCAAGTCGCGGGTATCGGCCGAATTCAAAGCCATCGACCATGTTGTCATTGATGTGCGATCCACGGCGCGTAAAGCCAAGGCCCGCACCAATGAAATTGGACGCGAGATCGAGGCGGCGTCGCCGGGCGCATCCGGTAAAATCGCTTCCAACGTTGCGACAGGAAGCGATCATACGACGACGGCCAGCGGCGTCCGCCGGGGCGTGCGCTCGACGACAAATCCTGAGAATGCGTCGCTGATTGGTTCGCCGCTTGACAAGCGCCTGTCTTTCGCCAGCTTCCTGGTGGGACCGTCCAACCAGCTCGCTTATGCGGCCGCCTGTCGCGTTGCGGAGTCGCGTCCGGGTGAAACGCCCATGTTCAACCCGCTCTACGCGCATGCGGGCGTTGGTCTGGGCAAAACGCATTTATTGCAGGCGCTGGCGCATGCGGCGCATGAAAACCACCGTCGCGTCATCTATCTGACCGCCGAACGCTTCATGAGCGGTTTTGTCTCCTCGCTGACGGCGCAGACCTCGATTGCGTTCAAGGAACGGCTGCGCGCCATCGATCTTCTGATCATTGACGACGTGCAATTCCTGCAGGGAAAGTCGATCCAGCAGGAATTTTGTCACACGCTGAACGCGCTGATCGACGCCGGTCGTCAAGTGGTCGTTGCGGCCGATCGGCCGCCTTCCGAGCTTGAGACGCTGGATGAACGCGTGCTGTCGCGCTTCAAAGGCGGCCTGTGTGTGGACATTGGTCCGCTGGATGACGCCTTGCGGGCGAATATTCTCTCTGCGCGCATCGCGACGGCGCGCGAGTCTCATGCAGGCTTCTCGGTTCCGGAAGATGTGGTCGCCTATGTCGCGCGCACCATCGTCACCAATGGCCGCGATCTGGAAGGCGCCGTTAATCGTCTGCTGGCGCATTCAACATTGACGGGCGCTCCGCTCACCATCGAGACGGCGGAGGTCGCCATTCGCGATCTGGTCCGCACCCAGGATCCGCGGCGCGTCAAGATCGACGATATTCAGAAGCTCGTCGCCAGCCATTACAATATTTCGCGCGCCGATATTCTGTCGTCTCGTCGCACGGCGAATGTCGTGCGGCCGCGCCAGATCGCGATGTATCTCTCCAAAGTGCTGACACTGCGTTCATTGCCGGAAATCGGTCGCCGCTTTGGCGGGCGTGATCACACCACGGTGCTTCATGCTGTGCGCAAGATCGAGGAGCTGGCGGGGAAGGACAAGGGACTGTCCGAAGTGATCGAGCTTCTGAAGCGGATCCTCAACGAGACCTGACGCGTCAGCTGTCAAAAACACTTAACGCCAGAAACCTGTGCGGCTTAACGGCCGGTTTTCACCATCGTCCAGAGACGCGTCATCAGCTTTTGCGTCGGCTGGTCGGGCGCGGTGGTCGCGAACAAACGGCGCATCGTCGCCTCATCCGGATAGATCGACGGATCATTGGCGATCGACGGATCGAGCAGTTTGCGCGCCGGTAAAACGCCGCTGGCGAAATTGGTGGCTCGCACATTGCGCGCGGCGACATCGGGACGCAGCAGATAATCGATGAAAATATAGGCTTCATCGAGATGCGGCGCGTCAATCGGGATCGCCAGACTGTCGAGCGAGATCAGAGCGCCTTCAACGGGAGCCACGAAAGCGATATTGGCGTCGGCGCCCGCTTCACGCGCACGGTTGCGCGCCTGCAGAGCGTCTCCGGCCCAGGCGACAGCGAGACAAATATCGCCATTGGCGAGCGCGTTGATATATTCCGACGAATGAAATTTCTTCACATTACGGCGCAAGCCGCCAAGGAGATCCGCCGCGCGACGTAAATCGTTGGGGTTTTTGGAATTCGGATCCAGCTTGAGATAGTTGAGCACAATCGGAAGCATGTCTTCCGGACTGTCGAGCATATAGACGGCGCAATCGGAAAACTTTTTCAAACTATCGGCGCGCAGAACCTGATCCCAGCTCGTGATGGGTTTACCGATCCGCGCGTTGATTTTGGCGACATTATAGGCGACGCCGGTCGTGAACCACGCGTAATCGACGGCGTGGGTGGAGCCGGGATCATAGAGCTGCAGCCGACGGTCGATTTCCGGCCAGAGGTTCGTGGCGTTGGTCAGGCGTTTGCGATCGAGCGTGTGAAGAACGCCGGCGCTCGCCAGACGCTGTAACAACGGCCCGGACGGCACGATGACATCATAGCCGGTGGCGCCGGCCAGCATTCGGGCTTCCAGCATTTCATTGGAGTCATAGGTGTCGTAAAGGACCTTGATGCCGGTCTCGCGCGTGAAATCCGCCAGCACGCCCGGATCGATATAATCGCTCCAGTTGAAAATATTCACCACACGCTCGGCGGCGCCTGCGGGCGCGGCGACGGCGAGAAATGCGATCAGGGCGAGAATAATCTGTTTTTTCATCGCAGAAGCCGTTCGTCACGACAGACGCAGGATCGCGCATTTCAGGGTTAGAAAGCCAGTCCGCTTTTTTGGCGCCGCTCCGCCAAATCGGGCGAACGCCGTCGCCGGGCGCGTGTTAACGCGGCGCGCGTTTCGCAAGGATACGCTGGAGCGTGCGGCGGTGCATGTTCAAACGCCGCGCCGTCTCCGAGACGTTGCGGTCGCAGGACTCGAACACGCGCTGGATGTGCTCCCAGCGCACTCGATCCGCTGACATCGGATTTTCCTGCGCGTCCGGTTTGTCGATCTGCGTCGCCATCAGCGCATGATAAATCTCATCAGCGTCCGCCGGCTTGGCGAGATAATCAAAGGCGCCCAGCTTTACGGCGGTGACGGCGGTGGCGATGTTGCCATAGCCCGTCAGGATGATGCCGCGCGCATCGGGGCGCAGCGCCTTGAGCTTGGAGATCACGTCGAGGCCGTTGCCGTCGCCCAGTCGCATGTCGATGATGGCGAAGGAAGGCGGGGCGGAATCAAGCGCGGTGAGACCTTCGGCGACGGATTCGCAGGCGGTGACGGTAAAGCCGCGCAGTTCCATCGCGCGGGTCAGGCGCGTCAGGAAGGGCCTGTCGTCGTCGAGAATAAGCAGTGTGCGATCTTCCGGCAGGGCAGGAGCCTGCAACGTATCGTCAATCGCCTGGCCGAATTCGTCGTCTGAAAGTTTAATTTCGTGGTCTGATTCTGTCATCTGTCCACCTGATTGACCCAATTCTAACTTATGTGACCGGGTTAGTCGATCCTTGGCCCATCCTTGCGCGGCAAGCCTGCGCCTTAATCCGTCGAGACGGCGGCGCCCGTAATCTCGATGGCGGCGCGAGGCCATGTCATCTTGACGATGGCGCCGGTGCGCGGCGGCGAGACATTGGTCATATCGACCATCGCGCCCGAACGCTCGATCAGGGTTTTGGCGATGAACAGTCCCAGTCCCAGTCCGGACTCTTCTTCCTTCTTTGTGCGCCGATCTGTGGGGCGGCCGCGCAGGTAAGGCTCGCCCAATCGCGCCAGAACCGTCGGCGAAAAGCCCGGTCCATCATCCTCAATCGTGATCACGATCTGAGAACTGGTCCACATGGCGTCGATGCGCACGCGGGTTTTGGCGAAATCCATGGCGTTCTCGACAAGATTACCCAGGCCGTAGATCAGGCCGGGATTGCGCGTGATCGCCGGCGGCGGGCCGGAGCCGTGCTTAGTCACCTCGACTTTCACATCGAAGGCGCGATGGGGTTCAATCGTTTCCTCAACCAGCGCGTCAATCGAGAGAATGTTCATCACGCCGCCTTCGTCGGCGGAGTTGAGCGACGTGAGCTTGCCCAAAATCTCGCGGCAGCGGGCGGTTTCCTGCGCCAGCAGGATCAGATCGTCGCGCAATTCCGGCGTGACGTCGGTGCGCATTTTCTGCAATTCCTTGACGATCAGCGTGATCGTGGCGAGCGGCGTGCCCAGCTCATGCGCGGCGGCGGCGGCGAGGCCATCGAGCTGCGATAAATGCTGTTCGCGGGCCAGAACCAGTTCTGTCGCGGCGAGCGCGGTCTCCAGCAATCGGCTTTCCTCGGCGACGCGCGCCGCGTAAATCGCGATGAAGCTGGCGCTTAAGGCGAGCGCCGCCAGAATGCTCGCGCGATAGAGCATCGGAAAGACAAGCTTTTCGTTCTCGTACCATGGCAACGGCCAATATTCGACGAACAGAAAGGTCGCTACCGTCATCATCGAAATGCCAAGCAGCAGAGTCATGTTGCGCGGCAGCGATACGGCGGAAATCGTCACCGGCGCCAGAAACAGCATGGCGAAGCCATTGGTCAGACCGCCGGTGAGGTAGAGCAGAAAACCAAGCTGGATGATGTCGTAGCCCAGCAGTACGGCGGCTTCGATGTCGCCAAGTCGGAAACTGCCCGAGGTGCCGAAGCGCAGCCCGAAATTCAGGGTCGCCGAGGCGACGATAAAGACGAGACAAAGCCCGATCGGAAATTCGAAATCGAGAAAGTAGTAAACGAACACCAGCGCCGCCGTCTGGCCGACAATGGCGATCCAGCGCAGCAGGATCAGCGTGTCGAGGCGTAGGCGCCGGCGTTCGTAATCATAGGGTTCAGGCAGGGCGGTCATCGATCTCGTTCCTTGAACGGCGAGGCCGGATCTTACAATCCTGCGCCGCGCGCGGCGCGCCACAACCGCCATTGCCGGCGCAGCGGCGACGGCTCGGAGAGGGCGACGTCCGGATCGTAGCCGGTTCGCGCCAGTTGCTCCAGATAAAGCGGAACGGTCGCCGCCGGCAGCAAGGCCTCGCGACCCGCCGGCAGTTCTGTCGCGGCGCGGTAGGCGCTGTCATATTTGCGCCGAGCCAGCGTCGCGAGTTCTCGGCGCGCCCCGGTCAGCCCGGAGGCGGCGGACAGATCCTGCGGGATGAAGGCCGGCTTGCCGCTGCGCAGGATCTTCGTCAGCCCCAGCGCCACGCCGGCGTCATCGAACGCCGCATTTGTCGCCGCGCCCAGAATTTTGCCGGCCCAGCGGATCGGGGCGGCGTCGGTCGCAAGGCAATAAGCTTCCAGCGCAGCAAGGGTCGGCATCGGGTCGTCATAAAGATCGAAAATCCGCGCATCGAGAAAGGCTGTCATCTCATCGCGCGGCAGATCGAATTGTGCGGCGGCGGCGAGCAGGGCGGCGGCGACCGGGTGGGCCTGTGCGTCGCCCGGCGTATCGGCGTCAATGATGTCGCGCCACCAGCGCAGACGCATTTCGCCGAGCAGAGGTTGTGAAACTTTCTCGCGGATGTCGCTGGTTTCAAGAACAAAGGCGTAGAGAGCGTGAATATGTTTGCGCGCCGGCTGCGGTGCGAACAAACAGGCGAGCCAGAGGTCGCGATCATGTTCGCGCACCAATTTTTCGCAATAAGCATCGTGATCCTGCAGCGTCGGCGCCATGCGTCTTATCCGACGGCCACCAGCAGCGCGCCCACACGGCGCCCTTCGTCGACCAGAAGATTATAGGTTCGCACCGCCGCCGCCGTGGCCATGGGCTCGCAACCCACGCCGGCGTCGCGCAATCTGGCGCGGAGCGGCGCCGCGAGCGGCAGCAGATCCTTGCCGGAGCCAATAATCAGCACGTCGAGTCCGCCGGACTCCGCTAACGCCAGATCGATCAGACTGGCGTCGATGTCGGCGTGCGTGCGGATGTCGATGGCGCGCACGCCGGTGGGAAGCGCAAGGATTGATCCGCGATGCGACATATCCGCAAAACGAAACCCGCCGCCGCCGTAATCATCGATCCGGTGGCGCCCCGGCACATAGCCGCTTGGTGCGTCTGCGGGATCGCTCAAGACCGCTTCGGCCGGTTGTTGTTGCGGCCAGCGGGTTTACGCGCCGCGGCCGGACGTTTCGCCGGCTCCGCCGTTTCGGTCTCCAGCAGCGCCTGAGCGCTCACCGGGGCGTCGTGTGCGGACGCTTCAGGCCTGGCGGCCAGACGGTCGCCTTCCTCATTGCGCAGGCCGAGATAAATCAGCATCGGCGAACAGATGAAGATCGACGAATAGGTGGCGACGAAAATGCCCCAGATCATCGCCAGCGAGAATGAGCGGATCACCTGACCGCCGAAGATCACCAGCGCCAGCAGCGCCAGCATCACGGTGGTCGCCGTCATGATCGTGCGCGGCAGAACGGCGTTGATCGACATATCGACCATCTGCGCCGTCGACATTTTTTTGTATTTGCGCATGTTCTCGCGAATACGGTCGAGAACGACGACGGTTTCGTTGAGCGAATAGCCGACGATGGTCAAAATCGCGGCGATCGATGTGGTGTTGAATTCTAGTTGCGTGATCGAGAAGAAGCCGACCGTGAGCAACAGATCGTGCATGGTGGCGATCACGGCGCCGACGGCGAACTGCCATTCGAAGCGGAACCACAGATAGCTTAGCACCGCGATGATCGACAGCACGACGCCCAGCGTGCCGGATTGCACGAGCTCGTTCGAGACGCGCGGGCCGACAACCTCGACGCGACGCAGATCGTAATCCGTGCCGACGGCGCCACGGATTTTCTCCACCGCCGCCTGCTGGGCGACGTCGCCGCCCGGCTGCAGGCCAAAGCGCAGTGTTGCGTCGGCGGGATTGCCGAAGCCCTGCACTTCAATGTCGCCAAGCTTCAGATTTTCGCCGAGCGTGCGTAGCGCGCCCACTTCGGCGTAGCCGCTCTTGGCGCGCAGTTCGATGACGGTGCCGCCCGCGAAATCGATGCCGAAGTTCATACCCTTGAAGATGAACAAAGCGACGGCGATCAGCGAGAGCAGGGCCGAGAAGGGATAGCTCACGCGCCGGAAGCGCATGAAGGGGAATTTGGTGTTCTCCGGAGCGAGGCGCAGGAGTTTCATTGTGTGTTCCGCCTCTTCAGATCGGCAGGCGCGTCGGGCGCGCATAGTGATACCAGATAGCGATCATCATGCGCGTCATGGTCACGGCGGTGATAATCGTCGTGAGAATGCCCAGCGCGAGCGACACGGCGAAGCCGCGGACCGGTCCGGTGCCCAGGAAATACAGGAT
>JALRFG010000076.1 GCA_023253795.1 Methylocystis sp. | reverse complement strand
AGATGATCATAATCTCCATTAACTAGCCCTTTAAAGCCCTTAATTGTGTCAGCGAGCGAAACTAGTTTTCCTGGAGATCCAGTAAACACCTCAGCGACGTGGAAAGGCTGAGACAAGAAACGCTCAATTTTACGTGCGCGGGCAACAACGAGCTTATCCTCTTCTGAGAGCTCATCCATACCTAGAATCGCGATAATATCTTGCAGTGATTTATAACGCTGCAGAGTCGACTGCACTTTGCGGGCGATTTCATAATGCTCTTCTCCAACAACCGCAGGCGACAACATGCGTGAAGTAGAATCAAGAGGATCAACCGCAGGATAAATTCCTTTTTCTGCGATGGACCGCGATAAAACCGTCGTTGCATCAAGATGCGCGAATGAGGTAGCTGGCGCAGGATCGGTCAAATCGTCGGCAGGAACATAAATGGCCTGCACAGAAGTAATAGAACCCTTTGTTGTCGTCGTGATCCGCTCCTGAAGAGCGCCCATATCCGTAGCGAGCGTTGGCTGATATCCAACGGCGGATGGAATACGACCCAGGAGCGCAGAAACTTCAGAGCCAGCCTGGGTAAACCGGAAAATATTGTCCACGAAGAAGAGCACGTCTTGACCTTTATCGCGGAACTCTTCAGCAACCGTCAGACCTGTCAGAGCAACTCGCGCGCGCGCGCCTGGCGGCTCATTCATCTGACCATAAACAAGCGCACATTTAGATCCGGCGCCACCGCCCTTTTTATTGACGCCGCCCTCAATCATTTCATGATAAAGGTCGTTACCTTCGCGGGTGCGTTCGCCCACGCCAGCGAACACGGAATACCCGCCATGGGCCTTAGCGACATTGTTGATCAACTCCATAATCAACACGGTCTTGCCAACGCCAGCGCCGCCGAAAAGGCCAATCTTGCCGCCCTTTGCATAAGGTGCCAAAAGATCGACAACCTTAATGCCTGTTTCCAGGATCTGCGCCTCGGTAGCCTGCTCTGAGTAGGAAGGCGCAGGCTGATGAATGGCGCGCGTACCCTTCGTAACAAGCGGGCCGGCCTCATCGACAGGTTCGCCAATCACATTAATGATACGCCCCAAAGTCTCTTCCCCGACAGGCACGGAAATTGGCGCCCCAGTGTCAACGACAGCTTGACCGCGCGTCAGCCCTTCGGATGTGTCCATAGCGATGGTGCGCACCGTGTTTTCACCAAGATGCTGCGCCACCTCAAGCACAAGGCGACTACCCTGATTTGTAGTTTCCAGCGCATTAAGGATCTTTGGCAAATGCCCATCAAACTTTACGTCGACGACGGCGCCGATGACCTGAGTGATGCGGCCCGTAGGATTATTGGCAGACATGTTTTGTCCTCGTCTTTTTTTGAACGGTCAGAGCGCTTCCGCGCCCGAAATGATTTCGATGAGTTCTTTGGTGATCTGGGCCTGACGCTGACGATTGTAGCTCAGCTGCAGCTTGTTGATCATTTCGCCGGCATTGCGCGTCGCGCTATCCATAGCGCTCATGCGCGCGCCTTGTTCAGAGGCAGCATTCTCAAGCAAAGCGCGAAAAACTTGCACGGAGATATTTCTAGGCAACAAAGTTGAGAGAATCTCATCTTGGCCTGGCTCATACTCATAGCAAGCTTGCGGCCCTTCCACAGCCGGGGCATTTTCATTCGCAGCTATTTGCGCCGGGATGAGTTGCTGCGCTGTAGGAATCTGCAGGATCACAGATTTAAACTTAGAGAAAAAGAGCGTCGCGACGTCAAATTGCTCGGTCTCAAATAAACCAATGATCTTTTTACCAATCTCATCGGCATTCTCAAAGCCAATTTGACGCAAGCCCCGCAGCTCGATCAACTCTATAATTTCTTTTTCAAATTGACGCCGCAGCTGATCATAGCCTTTTTTGCCGACGCAGATGATTTTGACCGTTTTACCCTGTGCTTGAAGGCGTAAGATATGTTCTCTAGCCAGACGCACAATTGAAGAATTGAAAGCCCCACACAGGCCACGCTCGGCAGTCGCAACGACTAGGAGATGTATATTATCTCTCCCATTGCCTGCCAATAATTGGGGTCCACCAGCGGATACCCCAGCTGCCAGATTAGCAAGAACGCCCTCCATACGCTCAGCGTAAGGACGCGCCGCCTCGGCTGCAGCTTGCGCGCGACGTAATTTAGCCGCCGCGACCATCTGCATAGCCTTAGTGATCTTCTGCGTCGCCTTGACGGAGGAGATACGATTTCGAAGATCCTTCAACGAGGGCATATGTGTCTTCTTATTTTAAATCTTTACGCATTATGATCGATGCATAAGCAAACTAAGCATTAATCAAGCGAAGGATTTTGCGAAATTCTCAACGACAGTTTTTAGCTTTGCCGCTACTTCGTCAGACAGATCCTTTGAAGCTCGGATGCTCTCAAGAATGTCGCCGTGCTGTGATCGAAGCAAAGCAAGAAGACCATCTTCGAAAGCGCGGACGCGATTAACAGGCAAGGGGTCGAGGTAACCATTGACCCCAGAATAAATTACGCAAGTTTGCTCTTCCATTTTCAACGGCGAAAACTGCGGCTGCTTAAGCAGCTCGGTCAAACGTGCGCCGCGATTGAGCAATCTCTGGGTAACAGCGTCTAAATCAGAGCCAAACTGAGCAAATGCCGCCATCTCGCGATATTGCGCCAACTCGCCCTTAATTTTACCCGCAACCTTCTTGGTCGCCTTCGTCAGCGCCGATGAACCCACGCGGGAAACAGACAGGCCGACATTTACCGCTGGGCGAATGCCTTGATAAAATAGATCCGTCTCGAGGAAGATCTGTCCGTCCGTAATCGAAATGACGTTAGTCGGAATATAGGCTGAAACGTCATTTGCCTGAGTTTCGATTACAGGCAAAGCGGTCAGAGACCCCGCTCCGCGCTCATCGCTGAGTTTCGCCGCGCGCTCAAGCAAACGCGAGTGGAGATAGAACACGTCGCCAGGATAAGCTTCACGCCCTGGTGGGCGACGCAACAGCAAGGACATTTGCCGATAGGCGACTGCTTGTTTGGAAAGGTCATCATAAATAATAACGGCATGCATGCCATTATCACGGAAATATTCGCCCATCGCACAGCCTGCAAAAGGCGCAAGGAATTGCATAGGCGCGGCGTCAGATGCTGTAGCGGCGACGATAATTGAATATTCAAGCGCGCCACGCTCTTCTAAGACCTTAACAAATTGCGCAACCGTCGAGCGTTTTTGACCGATCGCGACATAAACGCAATATAGCTTCGCTTTCTCATCATCCCCACTGTTAAGAGACTTCTGATTGAGAATCGTGTCTAGCGCGATAGCTGTCTTACCCGTTTGGCGATCGCCAATGATCAATTCGCGTTGACCGCGGCCAATAGGAATGAGCGCATCAACAGCTTTCAGACCCGTCGCCATTGGTTCATGCACTGATTTGCGAGGAATGATACCGGGAGCCTTGACGTCAACGCGCGCGCGCTTGGCGGCGTTGATTGGACCCTTTCCATCAATAGGATTGCCTAGGGCGTCAACGACGCGGCCCAGCAGCTCTTTGCCAAC
This sequence comes from Methylocystis sp., assembly GCA_023253795.1. Taxonomy (GTDB): domain Bacteria; phylum Pseudomonadota; class Alphaproteobacteria; order Rhizobiales; family Beijerinckiaceae; genus Methylocystis. The sequence goes on along the minus strand of JALRFG010000076.1, from coordinate 5,077 downwards.
AGGGACGTCAACGATAGCGCCCGTGCGTTTAACCGTCTGACCTTCTGCGATATCACGATCAGAACCAAAGATAACGATGCCGACATTGTCGCTTTCAAGATTCAAGGCCATGCCACGCACGCCATTCTCGAACTCGACCGTTTCGCCTGCTTGAACGTTATCTAGCCCATAGACGCGAGCGATACCGTCGCCCACTGAAAGCACCTGACCTACTTCTGTGACTTGAGCTTCATTGCCGAAATTTGCGATCTCGTTCTTAAGGATCGAAGAAATTTCTGCGGCGCGGATATCCATCAGCCGACCTCTTTCATACGTGTGCGGATTGCGTTGAGCTTGGTGCGAACAGAAGCGTCGACCATGCGGGAACCGAGTTTCACGATGACGCCATCGACGATCGACGGGTCAGTGCGAACATTGAGACTGACGGTCTTGCCGCCAGTGACGCTGGACAGCGCCTGACGCAGCGCCGTCTCCTGATCGGAACGCAGCGGCGCCGCGACGGTGACGTCAGCGCGCACCAGTCCCTTCGCTCTGTCGTTCAGGCGCTGGAAAGCGTCGATCATGTCGGAAAGAACAAACAGGCGGCGCTTGGAGGCGACGAGACGAATAAAATTCGCCGCAACGCCCGTGATCTCCGCCTTTTTCAGAACGGCGCCAATCGCCCGCACCTGCTCATCGGCAGAGAAAACCGGGCTCTTCACGAGGCGGGCCAGATCGGGGCTCTCGTTAACGAGAGACTGGAACGTGGCGAGGGCGGCGGCGACTTCTTCGGTCGCGCGCTTTTCGCTCGCCAGTTCATACAGGGCGGAAGCGTAACGTCCCGCGACGCCGGAAAGCGAATCTGCGTCTTGAGTCACCTGAATCGCCTGTCAAAATTCACAATCGTTCAAGGCCTCTGCCGTGCGGAAATGGACGCGCCCAGCAGCACTTTAGAGCTTCAAACGACGGATGCTGTAGGAACAAGGAACGGGGAGCGGAACGCCCCAGTTCCAAGGCAGCGTCCCCGTAACACAGGCGTTTTTGCGGCGCAACCCTGCTGCGACGCGTTGGCGACGTCGCGCCATGCCCGCAAAGGCTGCGCCGGGGCGCATTTGTCGCAAAGCTTCGGCGCGGCGCTATTTCGTCGCAGGCGACGACGACATGACGCGGCCGCATCCTCCAAATTCTTCCGGTTACAAGCGCTTGGAAAAGGTTTATCACCGCCCCTCACGCACGGCGAACAACGCCCGGCGCGGAAATCATCTTGGATCTCGGGGAGAAGCGTCGTGGCGAAGGCGGTTGTCGGCATTATCGGTGGATCAGGCGTTTACGATCTTCCCGGCCTTAAAAACGCGCGACGCGAGACGGTCACGACGCCCTGGGGCGCGCCGTCGGACGAACTGCTGTTTGGCGAAATCGGCGACACCAGCGCCGTCTTCCTGCCGCGCCATGGCCGCGGCCATCGCCTGTCGCCGTCCGGCATCAATTATCGCGCCAATATCGACGCAATGAAGCGTGTCGGCGTCACCGATCTGATTTCGGTTTCGGCCTGCGGCTCTTTCCGCACCCATTATTTTCCGGGACTTTTCGTGCTGGTCGATCAATTCGTCGACCGCACGCATAAACGGGAAAGCTCGTTTTTCGGCGACGGCTGCGTCGCGCATGTGTCGATGGCGCATCCCATCGCGCCGCATCTGTCGGATCGTATTTTCAACGCTGCGCAGGCGGAAGGAATCGAGATTGCGCGCGGCGGAACCTATCTCTGCATCGAGGGGCCGCAATTCTCTTCCTACGCGGAATCTCTCAGCTACAAAGCCAGCGAATTCGATGTGATCGGCATGACCGCCATGCCGGAGGCGAAGCTCGCGCGCGAAGCGGAAATCTCCTACGCCACCATCGCAATGGTCACGGATTTCGATTGCTGGCATCCCGAGCATGACAATGTCGATGTCGCCGCCGTCATCGACATTGTTCACAAGAACGCCACCGCCGCGGCGCGGCTGGTGGCGCGCGTGCTGAAGGATTTTCCGGCGGCGCATGAGCCCTGCCCAGTCGGATCGGATCGCGCGCTCGACAATGCGATCATCACCGCGCCAGAGGCGCGCGATCCGGCAGTGCTGAAAAAGCTCGACTCCGTGATGGCCCGCCTGAACGGAAAAGGCGGCGCCTGAGGCTCAATAATACCAGTCGCCGTTGACCGATTCGGATTGATAACGGGGCGGCGGCGGCGGCATGGTCGGGATCGGATTGCCGCTTTCATACGAGCCCATCATGCCCATGTAGCCGCAATTCCAGCAGCCCCCGTTATTGCCGCCATTTCCCCCGCCGCCAGGTCCACCGCCAGGCCCGCCGCCGCCACCGCCGGGGCCCCATTGCGACCCGCCGGGACCGGGACGAAAACCGGGCCCATAACCACCGCCGCCACGACGCATGTCGGTCTGGGCGACCGCGACGCCGGCGAGAAAAGTAAGGGCCAGAATAAGGACGGCGCGCAGGCTGGACATCGACAAAACTCCCGAAACGCAGGAACACCGGAAGCGGCCCCGAGCGTAACGTCGAACCTTGGCGCAAGGCGTCGCGCTGTGTATGGCAGGGATGACGGCGTCGAGATCGCCCGTCATAATTATTCCCGGAAACTGACCACAGGCTGACCATGCGCCTTGCCGAAACCGTTCGCACCATTCCCCACTATCCGAAAAAAGGCATTCTTTTCCGCGACATCACGACCCTGCTCGGCGATGCCCGCGCCTTTCGCACGGCGGTCGACGCGCTGGTCCAGCCCTGGGCCGGCGCCCGGATCGACAAGGTCGTCGGCATGGAGGCGCGCGGCTTCATTCTCGGGGGCGCCGTCGCCCATCAGCTGTCGGCGGGTTTTGTGCCGATCCGGAAAAAGGGCAAATTGCCGCACCAGACGATCTCAATGGCCTACGCGCTGGAGTATGGCGTCGATGAAATGGAGATTCATTCCGACGCCGTGACCAAGGGCGAGAAGGTTCTGCTCATCGACGATCTGATCGCCACGGGCGGCACGGCGGAAGGCGCGATCAAGCTTTTGCAGAAAATCGGCGCGGAAGTTGTCGCCGCCGCCTTTGTCATCGACTTGCCGGACCTCGGCGGCGCCAAAAAAATCGAGGCGCTCGGCGTGCCGGTGCAGAGTCTGATCGCCTTCGAGGGACATTGACGGGCATAATGGGCCTATCCGACCATCGGATTGCCATGATGCGGCGTCACAACCCCGCCCAGAACCGGAGCAGCCAATTCTCTCGCAAATGAAAACGCGGTCCGCCTATCTCGCTTTGGTCGCCGTCGCCCTCACCGCGCTCGCGGGCGGCGTCGGGTTTTTGTATTCGCTGCAGCCTGTCCGGGCGCCGCTCGACAAAAACGCGGCTACGCCGAAAAAGATCGTCGCCGAAAAACCGACGGAAAATCAGCCGGAAGCCTCAACAAACGCCGATCCCGCCAGCCAGAAACCCCGTATTTTTGGCCTGCGCGCCGCGATTACGCCCCCTGCCGCGCCACCTGCCGCCACCCCCGTCGCCCCTCCCGCCGACGCCTCTGCGAACACGGCCCAGAATTCGGCTCCGCAGGACCCTGCGCCTCAACCCGCGCCAGCCCCCGCTGTCTCGGGACTTGCGCTTGTCACGGCGCCCGCGACGACCGATCCGGCGAAGCCGCTGGAAGCTACGCCCGATGGCGACCAAGGCGAATTTGAAGGCGACATCTCCTCGCTTGAGGCCGGGAAGCCGAAGCCGCCGGCTCGTCCGGCGGATCTCGCCAGCCTGTCGTCCGCGACGCCCACCCCGCCGCGCCGGCCCGGCAATCTGGAGGCGCTCGCCAGTCTCGACGCCAACGCCGCCGCCGAGGCCGCGCCGACAGCGGAGCAATCCGCACTGACGCCATTGGCGGCGCCCGCCCCGGCCGGCCCCGCCGCGCCGCTGCCGCCCACGCGTCCCGCCGATCTCGCCAGCCTGGGCGCATCAACCGCCGCGCCGACGGCCGCCGCCCCGGAAGCTCCGGCCACGCAACAGGTCGCCCGCCTGCCGGAACCGACGATGCAGGCCGCGCCGGAAGACGCTTTTCAGGGCTCGCCGCCGAAATTTGGCATGGGCGATCCGGTTTTCGTGCGTATTTTCAAACAGGAAGGCCAGCTTGAGCTGTGGCTGAAGAAGAGTGGCCGCTACCACCTCTACAAGACCTTCCCGATCTGCAAATGGTCCGGACGTCTCGGGCCCAAGGTGAAAGAGGCCGATTATCAGTCGCCCGAGGGCTTCTACAGCGTCTCTACCCGGCAGTTGAATCCGCACTCGAACTATTATCGCGCCTTCAACGTCGGCTATCCCAACGCCTTCGACAAGCAGAACGGACGGACCGGCGGCCTGGTGATGGTCCACGGCGCCTGCAAGTCGGTCGGCTGCTTCGCCATGACCGACCGCGGCATTGAGGAGATCTACGGCTTCGTCGAGGCGGCGCTGAAAGCCGGCCAGCGCGACATCGCGGTCCACATCTTTCCGTTCCGCATGACCGACGCGAATATCGCGCGGGAAACCGGCGGCGGCTGGCTCGCCTTCGTCGGCGGCCAGAATTACACGCAATGGACCACGTTCTGGCGCAACCTCAAGGAAGGTTACGACCTGTTCGAACAAAACGGCGAGCCGCCGACCGCCTTCGCCTGCGGCGACCATTATGAATTTGGCGCGGGCGACAAAAGCTGCCGCCGCATCGCCGGCTGGTGAGGCGGACGAACCGCAAAAGCTTGACAAAAGCGGCGGCGGCGCCGTAGAGGTCGGGGGCTTCGGCGCGGCGGAAAACGCCGCGCTTTTGTTTTGCGAGGTCATCTTCGCGAAGAAGCATCACCGGTCCACTGCAAGAAGCCGGCCGGCGGAAACGCCAGAGCCGGAACGAACACAGGAAAAACAAGATGTTCGCAGTCATCAAAACCGGCGGCAAGCAGTATAGCGTGACCGCTGGAGATATCATTACCGTCATGGCGCTCGATGGCGTCGAGGGCGACGCGGTAACTTTCGCGACAAGTCGCGCCTTTCCAGTTTATCCTTTCCCTGACGTCAGACGACCCGAGTCGTTTTGACCATTATTGAAA
>JALRFG010000075.1 GCA_023253795.1 Methylocystis sp. | reverse complement strand
CACCGAGGTGGCTCAGGAGCGGCTCGCGACGCATCTTCTGCTGGCGGCGCTGATTTTTGCCTCCTGTCTGTGGATCGCCGGCGGTCTTGGCCCGCAGCGGCGTCTGAGCATTGAGGACGCCGGCCGGCGATTGTGCGCGACGGCCTTTGCGCTGCTGGGCGCGGTGTTTCTCCAGATCTTTGTCGGTGGCCTCGTCGCCGGTTTGCGCGCCGGTTACATCGACAACACCTGGCCGTTGATGGAAGGCCGGTTGTTTCCGACCATGCAGGATCTCTGGTCGCTGACGCCATGGTGGGACAATCTGGTCGATAATCCGGTGACGGTGCAGTTCTTCCACCGCATGATCGCTTATGCGATTTTCACGCTGGCGCTGCTGCATCTGGGCGACGCATTGATGAACGCCGGCGGCAGAGCGCGTCGCGGCGCCATCAGCGTGTTCATGCATGTGTTGATGCAGATTGGACTGGGTGTTGCGACCTTGCTGATGGTTGAGCCGCCTTATGACGGAACGCCGCATCTGTTCGTGGCGCTGGCGCATCAGGCGATTGGTCTCGCCGTTCTGGCGACAGTCACCCTTCAGGCGCGGCGGCTCTATCACGCGCTGCGTCACGCCTGATTTCCAACTGTTGAATGGAGCTGACCCTTGCCGGCGTTACCTTTCCTTGATCTGCCCGGACCGGCTTTTCTGAATTTTCTTGGCATCGTTGTGATCGGCGTGCTGCTTGCGAGCTTTCTGGCCATATATTTTGCCGATCGCAGCGGTCGTCTGACGCCGCCGGCGATACCAGCCGAGCCTGGCGCGATGACGACGGCTCTGCTCAGCGGCGGCGTTGGCCGCGTCATCCAGACGCTCGTCTATGATCTCGATGAGCGGGGCTATCTCATTCTGGGTGAGGAAGGACATATTAACCCTACCGGAAAAAAACCGGCGGACGGCGAACTCGACGAAATGGAGCTGCGTCTGCTCGCCGCCGTGCGGCATAGCCCGAGCGCGCGTCAGCTGTTTGAGGACAAGGCGCTGCGCCGTCATCTTTACGTCGATCTGGCGCCGGTGCGCGCGCAGCTGGCGGCTGACGATCTGATCCAGCCGGCGTCCGTGCGCCAGGCGAAACATTGGGCGCAGATCATCGGCACGATCATTATTCTGGCGGTGACGGCCTTGAAGCTTCGGGTTGTTCTCGCGGAGGGCGCCAACCCGTCCTATCTGATCTATCTGACGCTTGCGGCGATCGGCGCCTTGTTCGCGCTGGGCTATGTGATGACGCGAGAAACCGCGAGCAAACGCGGTCTTGCTCTGGTCGAGGCGATGCAGCTGGCCTATGCGGAAAGGCTTAAGGAGGCGCTGGCGCAGATACGGTCGCCAGGGCCGCAGGCGCGCGCCTTTGGCGGCGCGTCGTTGTTTCTGATCGGGCTCTACGGCTTTTCGCCGCTCAAGGGCACGACGGAAGCGAAGTTCGTCGAGGCCTTTCAGGACGCTTCCGGCAATTGCGACGAGTAGCGCCGCGGAAGCATCCTTGATTTACGCGCGGCGGGCGGCGGCAGGCATTTCGCCGGCGACCTGACGCTCGGCGACGACGTCGACCATGCGCTCCACGCCACGGTCGCGCGCTTCCTGACCTTGCGCCTTGGCGAGATCTTCTTTCGCCTCTTCAAAACGGGCTTCGGCCTCTTCAAGCTGGCCACGTAATTCATTGACCGAGGCGACCATGTTGTCGCGGCGCGTCCGCGCGGCGCGCGCATAGGTCGGATAGGCGTAGTGATTGGTGTCGGCGATGTTGACGCGCTGTTCTTCCGTCGCAATTTCGCGATCGAGATCATTGGCCATGCGGGTGAATTCCGCGATCATGGCGTTCAACTGAATAATGCGGCGCCGCTTCTCCTCGACCTGAAAACGCTTCAGGCGCACAAGTGTATCCCGCGATTTCATGACAACCACTCCACTCACGCAACGTTCATGCACAACAAATCGTTAACCCGCGAGACAGCGCTTAAGATAAAGGGCGGAAGTTGCTCTTTAGTTACCGCGACGCAAAAACTTGCGGCGTTAACAAAAATGGCGACGCTGGAGACGTCGCCATTAACCTAGAAACGAAAAAGAGCGGTTTTCAGTCTGTCGCCGCGCCGCCATAGCGGCGGTAGACGAAAGCCGGAGCCGGCGCCTGCGACTCCGTTTCCGCAAAGGCGGCGAAGCGCGCATGATCCGGCGAGAGATGGCAAGCGGGGTCGGTCGCCGCCGGATCGCCGGAAAGCGCGAAAGCCTGGCAGCGGCAGCCGCCGTAATCAATCTCGCGGCGATCGCAGCTGTGGCACGGCTCCTTCATCCAGCCGGTTCCGCGATAGGCGTTAAACGCCGCGCCATCACGCCAGATTTCGCCGAGATGCCTGTCCCGCACATTATCGAAGACCAGTCCCGGCAGGGTCTGGGCGGCATGGCAGGGCAAGGCCTTGCCGGAAGGCGTCACGGCGATAATCGATTTGCCCCAGCCGCCGGTGCAGGTTTTCGGCCGTGAAGCGTAATGATCGTGAATGACGAAGTCGAAATTCAACACGCCGAGGAGACGTTTTTTCGCCTCTTCGACGACGTCGACCGTCTCCAGAAAGGTTTCGCGCGTCGGGATCAGCGCGGCGCGATTGAGCTGCGCCCAGGCGTAATACTGAATATGCGCAATCTCGATCCGTTGGGCGTCGACTGCGACGGCGAAGTCGATGATCTGCGGCAGATGCGCAATGTTCTGCCGATGCATCGGCGCATTGATCGTCAGGCCAAGTCCGAATTCCCGCGTCCAGCGCGCCACATCATATTTTTTGGCGACACCGCCGTCATAGGCGGAAATGCGGTCGGCGTTGTCGGGAACGATATCCTGTATCGAGACCTGCACATGATCTAGGCCGATCTCGGCGAGACGCGCCAGTCGCTCTTTGGTTAGCAGCACAGCCGACGTAATCAGATTGGTGTAAAGCCCGGCCTCGACCGCATAGGCGAGGATGTCTTCGAGATCGCGCCGCGTCGTCGGCTCGCCGCCCGAAAGATGCAACTGCAAGGCGCCGGTCGCCGCCGCCTGTCGAAAGGTCTCGCCCCATTCCTGCGCAGTGAGTTCGGTGTTGGCGCGCTCCAGCTCCAGAGGGTTGGAGCAATAGGGACATTGCAGCGGACAACGATGGGTGAGCTCTGCGAGCAATCCAGCCGGACCGCCCTCATAGGGCGTAATGGATCGGGCGAAATCCGACAGCGCCGGCCGCTTAAATGGATCGGGTCCGTCACGCAACAGCCGTTTGTCGGCGAGGCCTTGCAAAAGCGCCGTCACATCGCGGGCGATCACTTCAACCGGCGCAGCATATTGTTGTGCGAGTTTGGCGCAGAGATCGCGCACGCTGATGCGGCCGTCGATAGCGCTGAGAACGATGACGCCAATCGAATCGAGTTCATAGGCGCGCTCGGGCGCCAGCGCCACGGTGCGGCCACGGGCGCGATCCTCATGCAAACGGGCGTAGCGCGTGAACGCCGGACGCGAGTCCGGCCCGATCACAAAACGCGCGGCGGGGCCGTCAGACATTCGCGTCGCCGGGTCGCCAGGCGCCGGGCGGAATCAGACCGGGCGTCACATAGGCGTGATGCAGCGCATCGAGCTGCGCCCAAAGCACATTACATTTAAATTGCACCGCCGCGACGCAGGCTTCCTGTTCGGCGCGGGTGCGGGCGTTGTTCTTGACATAGGCGAGCGCAAATTCGCTGTCGCGCGGCGCCTGCGACAGGCGACGTTTGAAATAGGCCATCACATGATCATCGACGAAGTCGTAGCTCTCCAGCATGCCGGAGATGCGTTCGCGATGAATCGCCGGCGCGAAGAGTTCGGTGAGCGAAGAAGCGACGGCGACGACCAACGGCTGCTCGACCACAAAGCGCACATAGGCTTCAACCGCAAATTTCGTCGCCGGCAGCGCGCCGCGCCGAGATTGCACATAGCCGCGCGAGAATCCGAGCGCGTCGGTTAATACCAGCCAGCGTTCGATGCCGCCGGTTTCGTCGAGACCATCGTGATCGTGAATGCGGTGAATCCATTCGCGGCGCAATTCACGATCATGCACGCGGCTCATGAAGGCGGCGTCCTTGCGTGGCACCGCTTCCTGATAGCAGTAACGGTTCAACGCCCATGCGGCGACCTGATCCCTGTTGAGTTTGCCGCCATGCAGAAGCTGATGAAAGACATGCTTGTCGTGATAACGCTCGGCGCCGACGGCGCGGATCGCCGCCTCGAAATCGTCGGGCGACAGCGGCGCGACATTGCGCCAGTCGATGCTCGCGATCTCGTTCATAGGCTCACCTCCATGCCGTCCTCGCCCACTTCCCAGCCCGCCGCCTGCACGGTCGCGTAGGCGCTGGAGTGTTCGTCGAGGACCGGATTCGAATTATTGATATGCACGTAAATCTTACGTTTGACGCCCAGCGGCGCAAAAGCCGCGAGCGAGCCGTCGTCGCCGCTCATATTGACATGGCCCATGCGTGAGCCGGTCTTGCCCATCAATCCCTGCTTGATCATCTCCTCTTCCTCGAACAATGTTCCGTCGAAGAAGACGAGAGCGGCGTTGCGCAGACGCGCAGCAAGCGGCGCATCTACCTGCGCACAGCCAGGGACATAGAAAAAGGATTTGCCTGTCGCCATTTCGATGATTTCGAGGCCGAGCGTGTCGCCGACGGAGGTGCCAAAATTCGGCGCGTTTTTGTCTTCGAGATAGAGCGCAATTTTGCCGGGCACCGGAAAAGCGCGCAGCTTCAGTCCGAGATCGACGCCGGCGCCGTTGACGGGCGTCGGCGCATCCATCGGCAATTCGATGTGGGGCACGAGCTGCGGTTGCAGGATCGAGAAAATCGGGTTGGCGGCGAGCGCGTCGATGACGCGGCGGGCCGCGTAAATGCTGAAGGGCTGCGCCTCGCGCAGATTCAGCAGACCGGCGACATGATCGACGTCGCCATTGGTGAGCGCCACCGCCTTGATCGGGCTGGCGCGCACCGGATCGTCACGGCGCGGCGACAGTTCCGGCGCAGCGGCGATCTGTTCGCGCAAGTCGGGAGAAGCGTTGAGCAGCAGCCAGTCGTCGCCATTGGCGCTGACCGCCAGCGACGATTGCGTACGTGGCAGAAAACCCGGCGCACCGGCGCGTACGGCCCGGCAATTGGCGCAATTACAGTTCCATTGCGGGAAACCGCCCCCGGCGCCCGAACCTAATACTCTGATACGCATTGATCATCCGGTCCCGCGCGTGGCGAGCCGCGTCCCCTTTTGGTTTTACGTTCAATACTATGCACGGCGCGGCGGGGCGGACGCAAGTGCGGCAAAATCCCGCTGATTAATGATTTGGCAAGGTTTTTTCTGGTTTTGGAAGCGGCCTTGCCGCGCTTTTGTCGCTTTCGGGGCGCATAAATATCAACAGAAACGGCGCCTTGCGCCAAAGGTCCACGGCGCGTGGCGGGGGGTGCGCGCCTTATCCAACAGGCTCCCGTGCGTCACTTGCGTCATTCCAACATATTTTCCGTCATCACATTTCCGGTCGCGCTGATGATGGCGTTGTCGCTCGCCGGCTGTATGGCGGACGGGCTCAGCATGGCGGATCGTCAGATGCCGGGCGGCGGCCTTTTCGCTGCGCCGCGCGGCGAGCCGATGCGCGTGCCATTATTCGTCGCCTCGACGCGTCGCGGCGAAGGCGCGACGGATGACGGACGTGCGAAATTTTCGCTCACCACCATTGGGGTGCCACAAGGCCATGAAACCGGTGCGATCGAACGCCCTGGTTTTGGCGGCCCCGATCCCAAGCGACATTTTTCCGTCATCACAAAACGTTCAATGGATGAGACGGAGTTCTTTCAGGAGATCGCCACGCATGTCTCCGGGCGCGTCGGCGTGGCGCGCGATATTCTGCTCTATGTCCATGGCTTCAACACAAGTCTGGATGACGCGCGTTTTCGTCTGGCGCAGATCGTCGCCGACGGCAATTTCGCCGGCGTCGCGACGCTGTTCACCTGGAACTCGCGCGGCGGCCTGATGAATTACGAGTCCGACAAGGAGGCGGCGACGGTCTCGCGCGATGCGCTGGAACAATTGCTGCGAGGCCTTGCTCGCACGCCAGGCGTCGGGCGCGTGCATATTCTCGCCCATTCGATGGGCGCGTGGCTGACAATGGAGACGCTGCGCGCCATCGCCATTTCCGGCCATCCAGATCTCGACGGCCGGCTTGGACAAGTGATGCTCGCCAATCCGGATATTGATCTCAGCGTCTTCCGCCAGCAGGTGTCGCGGCTCGATCCCGGACATGTCTCGATCTTTATCGCCAGCAATGACCGCGCGCTGTCGATGTCGTCGCGCATCGCCGGCGACCGTCAGCGTCTCGGCGCGCTCGATCCCGCCAAGCCGGAAGATAAAGCGGAGCTGGATCGTCTTGGCGTGTCGGTGAGCGACATTTCATCCTTCTCGACCGATTTCATCGGCCATGGCGCCTTCGCCGAGGCGCCGGATGTCGTGAAGGGCATTGGCGCTCAAATCACCGCGCCGCGCGCCGGCGAAGCGGACAAGCAGGCGGTGATCGACACCCGCACGCCGGAGGATGTCGCCGCCGGCAAGAAGATCGAACGGCAAGAACTGGCGCCGCTGGCGCCGGCGCAGAAATAATCCACTCAGGAAACGGCGTTTTTAGTCGCCTCGGCTTTCGCCAGCTTGTTGTAGTGTTTCACGCTGAGCGGGATCATCGCCAGAAAGGCGAGGCTGACGACAGCGAGCAATTCCATCGGGTATATCGCCAGCAACAGGATCGTCGCTCCGACGCCAAACAGCACCGGTATGACAAGGTCACGCGGAATGCGGCCGATGCGTTTGCCGGAGAAATGCGGAATGCGGCTCGCCATCAACAGCGCGATGGCGATCACGTAAAAAATATTGAAAATCGCGAGACCTTTCGTCGCCGGCAACTCCAGCACCGAAAGATTGAGATAGAGCGGCAGCAGCACCGTCACCGCGCCGGCGGGCGCCGGCATGCCGACAAAGAAATCGGCGTGCCATGCCGGTTTCGTCGGATCGTCGGTCATCACATTGAAGCGCGCCAGACGCAGCGCCGCCGCAATGACGAAGACCAGCACGGCGAACCAGCCGAGCCCTTTAATTTCGTGCAAGCTCCACAGATAGAGCAGCAACGCCGGCGCTACGCCGAAATCGACAAAATCGGAAAGCGAATCCAGCTCGGCGCCAAAGCGCGACGTGCCCTTGAGCGCGCGCGCGATCCGGCCGTCGAGTCCGTCGAGCACCGCCGCCGCCATCACGGCGGTGATCGCCGTTTCAAACCGGCCTTCGATGGCGTAACGGATCGAGGTCAGGCCCATGCACAGGGCCAGCAGCGTCACCAGATTGGGCAGAACGACGCGGATCGGAATATTGCGGAAACGCAGACGCCGCATTTCCGATGCGGATAATGCGTCTTCATATTGATTGCCGCCCGGTTCGCTCATCGTCGTGTGCCTCAGCCGGTCTTGAAGGTGGCGCCGGCCGCGCCGGCGTTGATGTCGGCGAGAATGGTTTCGCCGGCGATGGCGCGGGCGCCGACGGCGATCACCGGCCGCACATTCGCCGGCAGATAGACGTCGAGGCGCGAGCCGAAACGGATCAGGCCAAAGCGATCGCCGACGCCAATGTCTTCGCCCTCGCGAATGAAACAGACGATGCGGCGCGCGACGAGGCCGGCGATCTGCACGACGCCGATGCGGCCGAGTTTGGATTCAATAATCAGGCCATTGCGTTCATTGTCCTCGCTCGCCTTGTCGAGATCGGCGTTGAGGAACAGGCCGGGCTTATAGGCGATTTTCATTACACGGCCCGACACCGGCGCGCGGTTCACATGCACGTCGAAAACGCTCATGAACACGGAGATGCGCTGCAGCGGCTCTGCGCCCATGCCGAGTTCCGGCGGCGGCAGATAGAAGCCGATCGCCGAGACCACGCCATCGGCCGGCGAGACGATAATGCCGTCGCGCAGCGGCGTGACGCGTGGCGGATCGCGGAAGAAATAGGCGCACCAGGCGGTGGCGATGAAGCCGATCCAGCCGAGCGTCGGCGACAGCCAGTTCAAAACGAAGCTGGCGGCGGCGAAGGCGCCGATGAATACATAGCCTTCCGGATGAATCGGCACGAGCGCCTTACGGACGGAATCAAGGATCGACATCTGGGGGCTCCCGTTGCGCCGGAGGGATCGCGCGCCTTCTCTGCCATCTTGCGACGGCAAAGTCACGGGCGCGCGGCGTTTCAGCCCGGCAGGCGGAGAATCCGGACGGGGGCGCCGGCGGCCAGAGCCGGGGCCAGCGGTTCGCGGATCAGCAGGGCCTGCGATTGCTGGAGTTCGGTCAGCAGCGACGAGTCCTGCAGGGGCTGCGGGGCGGCGATCCGCCGGCCCTGAGCGTCGGTGGAGAGCTTCGCCCGCATATAATCGCGCCGCCCCTTATTGGCCGGCAAATTCGCGCCGGCGATCACCGTCTCGCTCTGGTCCGTAGCGGCGGCGGGATCGCCCTGAAGGGCGCGGATCAGCGGAGCCAGAAACACCAGCGCGCAGACATAGGCGGCGACCGGATTGCCGGGCAGACCCAGAATATGGGTCTGGCCAAGCGATCCGTGGATCAACGGCTTGCCGGGGCGC
>JALRFG010000074.1 GCA_023253795.1 Methylocystis sp. | reverse complement strand
ATGGCGTGCGCTTGCGTTAGACCGTCAAGACATTGCGGCGCGTCTCCGGTCAAGATCGTAAGATCAGGAACCCCAAGCGCAAGCGCATTACGGGCGATGCGCGCTGCGCGATCGGGATGTTTCTCGATGGCGATGGCGCGATTTCCGGGATCGCTCAGCATCCATTCAATCGACACCGACCCTGCGCCGGCGCCAATATCCCACAGTAATTCACCGCGACGCGGCGCAAGCGCTGAAAGTGTTATGACGCGAATATCGCGCTTGGTGAGCTGGCCGTCATTCTCGAACCAGTCGTCCGGTAACCCGGCCACGCGTGGAATAATCCGCGCCGAGGCGTCGGCGATAATCTCAACCGCGACGGTGTTCAGCGCCGCAATGTCGGCGAGATTGAAATCTCTTGCGCTGGTCGAGCGTATTCTTTCATTCGGTCCGCCCATGCGCTCCAGCACATGAAGCTGCGAAGCGCCCATGCCGTTCGCTGTAAGATGCGAGGCGAGTTGCGCGGGGGTCGTTTCATCCCAGGAAAGCGCGATGATGCGTGCTCGCGGCTGGAGATGGGGGATGATGCGCGCAAGGGCGCGGCCATGCAGCGACAGGCAGGCGCAATCCTGCTGGCTCCATTTCAGACGTGCGGCGGCGAGCGCAAAAGCCGAAGGGGCTGGCAGGCAGAAAATTTCATGCCTTTGAAAATGACGCGACAACAGCTCGCCAACGCCAAAATAAAAGGGATCGCCCGAGGCGAGCACGACGACAGGTTCGCCGCGCCGTGCGAGGAGCGCCGGCAGCGCGTCAGTCAGAGGCGATGGCCACGCCAGTTTCTGCGCGTTGACGTCTCTAATCAGCGCGAGATGACGGGCGCCGCCAATGATCAGTTTCGCCTGCGCAACCAGCGCGCGCGCAGCGGAAGAAAGGCCATCCGCGCCATCCTCGCCAAAGCCGATGATCGATAACCATGGCGATGTTACGCCTTGCGTATCTGGCTGCGTCATGACGCAGCTCGCGCGGTATAAATCCAGTCGCGAGCATTCTCACGTGAAATCTGTTTGGTGCCGCTGGCGCCAATCATCACAAGCGTCGACATATCGACCTGCGCAGGATCAACCGTATCCAGCGTCGCCAGAATGATCTCTTCTTTCTCGCGTCCGATCGATTTGGCGAGACCGACGAAACGATCGCCCGGCAGCAAACCACGTAGCAGCGTGAAGGCGTCGACGATCCGCGTCGGTCGCGCCTTTGATGCAGGATTATAGAGCGCAATGACAAAATCGCCGCGCGCCGCATGTTCGAGACGTTTCTCGATCAATGACCAGGGCTTGAGATTGTCGGAAAGCGAGATCGCGCAGAAGTCGTGACCGAGGGGCGCGCCAAAACGCGCCGCCGCCGCCTGCATGGCGGAGACGCCCGGCATCACCCGAATATCAAGATCGCGCCAGTGCGGCGCACCAGCGTCCACGGCTTCAAATACAGCGGCCGCCATGGCGAAGACGCCGGGATCGCCACCCGAAACAACCGCGACGACGCGACCCGCCGAAACACGTTCAAGCGCCTCGCGTGCGCGGTCAATCTCAACACGATTATCGCTGGCGAGTCGGTTTTGTCCCAAACGCTTGGGGACACGCTCGACATAGGGCGTATAGCCGATGACATCTTGCGCCAGTGACAGCGCCTCCTGCGCCTCGGGCGTCAGCCAGCGCGTGTCGCCCGGTCCTAGTCCGACAATATAGAGACGCCCGCTCATGGCCGTCGTCCCTGTCCGGGCGCCAGCACCATGGAGAAATAGGGCGCCACATCGTCAGTCTTTTCCGTCAGACGTAAAATCTTTTCACCCGTCATCGTCCCGCGTTCGACATAGATCGCGCGATCTGTCAGCCCGGCGCGGGCGAGGGCGCGTCGCAGCTTTGGAAAATTGCCGCCGAGTTTCATAATGACTGCCGCATCCGCGGCGTTCAGACGCGACACAAGGCTCTCTTCATCCAGCGTCGCTGGCATCACCGTGAGCGTATCATCGCCCCAGGTCATCGGCTGACGCGCCGCTGCAAAGCAACCAGACATTCCCGATACGCCCGCGCATATTTCGACGCGAAAACGATCCGAGAGCCGCGTGAACATATGCATGAAGGAACCGTAGAGCATCGGATCGCCCTCACAGAGCAAAGCGACATCTTTCCCGGTTTCAAGAACCTGCGCCAAACGTCTGGCGCTCTCCTCATAAAACGGAGCGAGTGCGCCATTATAGGCGGGCTCAGCGACAGGAATTTCGGTCGTCACCGGATAGAGCAGGGGAAGCTCGTCGTAATTCGCCGGCAGATAAGGCGCTGCGATAGCGCGTGCATGGCTGTTGCGTCCCGCCTTGGCGAAATAAGAGATGACGGTCGCTGCGCCGATGAGGCGCGCAGCTTTGATCGTCACAAGCTCCGGATCGCCGGGACCCAGCCCGACGCCGATCAGCACGCCATGCGTTGACGGTTTTCCGTTGATTGTCTTGCCGGCGCTCATTCCGCCTCACTCGCCAGCGCATTGATCGCTGCCGCCGTCATGGCGCTGCCCCCCTTGCGGCCTCTTACGATCGCGTAAGGCACGCGTCCATCGGCGGCCAGCGCTTCCTTTGATTCCGCAGCGCCGACAAAGCCGACCGGCATGCCAATCACCGCCGCCGGTAGACCGACGCCTTCATCAAACATCTCAAGTAAACGAAACAAAGCTGTCGGCGCATTGCCGATGGCGATGACGGCGCCTGCGAGATGATTGCGCCACAATTCCATGGCGGCGGCGCTGCGCGTATTGCCGAGTTCAGCGGCGAGCGCCGCGACCTGCGGATCAGCCAGCGTGCAGATCACAGGATTATTCGCCGGCAGGCGCGCGCGCGTGACGCCATGGGCGACCATGTTGGCGTCGCAGAAAATCGGCGCCCCATGCTGAAGCGCCGTTTTAGCCGCAGAGACAAAAGTGGGGGAGAATTCAATGTCATCGGCGAGTTCGACCATGCCGCAGGCATGGATCATGCGCACGGCGACCTTTTCCTGCTCCGGCGTGAAGCGCGAAAGCCGGGATTCGGCGCGAATGATCGCGAAGGAGTTTTTGTAGATAGCGGCGCCATCCCGGATATAAGTCAGTTCGCCGCACATGGCGCCATATTCCTTACGTTATGCGTCAGCGATGGTTCAATCTCATCGAGCGCGAGGCCGGCGCTGATCGGCGTGTCCTGTGCACCACCATTGACCACCAGATTAAAATGCCCGTCTGCGAGCACCAGCGTTATGGGCGTCGCCCCCTGACGTGCGCAGCCCTTGCCGCAGCCCGATATATGCAGGCCGATGCCGTCCTTTCCTGCATATTGGCGGGCCAGGGGCGCAAGCCGTTCGAGATGGATACGTGTTTCGCCCTGCGCCTGCAAACATTCCGGCGCGCCGGGGCAGGCGACGATACTGCGACGTGGATCGTCAGACGCCACAATCAGTCCTGAAGCGGCTGCCTGCGTAATGATTTTAGCGGCGGCGTCACGGTGAGGCGCCGGAATAAGTATGGCCCGCCATGGCGTCAGCCGGACCTCGCCCAGACCATGGGCGGCGGCGGCCTCGGCAAGGATCGCAAGCTCCTGTGCGCGCCAGCGACCGGAGGGTGCGGAGACGCCGGCAAAGATGATCTCGTTTAGATCCTGAACGCCCAGATGGTTAGAAGGCCTATTGGCCATGAGTGGAGGAACGGCGCTGAGCGTGACGCCCGCGCGCGCGATCACAGGCGCAACTCCGGTCGCGGCAATCAGTTTCCGCATGCGACGCAGGTCAAAGGGGCTGGCTGCGCGTAATTCAATAAAGGCTTTCGCCAGTCGAAGCGCGGCAGCAACTGCTTCCCCCGGCGCGACGATCACCGCCGCATCATCGACGCCGGCAAGGCGCAGAGCGATCCGTCTCTCTGCTGCTGGGTGAAATGAGATATCCGCTTCCGAGGCGTCAATCGGCAGCGCGCCATCATCTGTAACGGCGAAAAGGAACTTGGCGGGCAGGGCGTAAAGCGCAACGTCCTGCGCCAGCGCGGCCGCCAGATCCGTAACAAGCGCCGACGCATCGAATGCGGAAGTTGAGTCTAGGCCGGCGAGCGGTGGCGCAAGGATATTGGTGATGCGCTCAACATCCGCATTGGCGGGGAGGAGTCCGGCGGCGTCAAGCGCGTCGAGCGCATCCTTGAGCGTCGATTGTTGCACGCCGCGAATTTGCAGTTGCGCGCGTTGCGTAAGATCGATCAGGCCATTGCCGTAGCTTTTGGCGATATGAGCGATGGCGTTGAGCCGGATCGCGTCGATGCGCGGGCCAATCGTCTTGGCGCGGATCAACAGACCGTCGCCGCTTTCCATGGGCCGATAGGCTGTCGGGCACCAGCCTCTGATCTCAGGCATGGGTGACATTCGCGTCTCCCAATTGCCCCAGCAGCGCGCCGACGCTGTTACGGCGAGTTTGCCAGAGCGACCGCATTTGCGCTTCGCGGAAAACATGTGTCACAGCAGCGAGCGCGCGCGGATTTACGCGCTGCATAAAACCGCGCACTTTCTCATCGCCGAGCGTCGCGTCGAAAGCGAGATCGAACTGGGCGTCGGAGACAAAACCGCTCGTCGCCGCGAGCGCATAGAGATTATCGATCCCCTCAGCAATTTCAGCAGCGCCACGATGGCCGTGACGCATCTGTCCTTCGAGCCAGCGCGGATTGGCGAGCCGCATCCGAAGCGTCCGAGCGATTTCTTCAGCGAGCGTCCGGGCGCGCAACGCCTCTGGTCGGGAGGCGTCAAGATGAAGGAGGGCGGCTTTGCCGCCAAGCGCACGATTGGCGGCGGCGAAGCCGCCTTCGAAATCGGTAAAGGCTGGGCCGGTCAGCACATCGACATCCGCCATATCGCGCACATGCACATGGGCGTCGGCGGCGACGATGCGGATTTCAAAGGCGTTGCTGGCGGGGCTGCTCGCGCCCTCCCGGTCGAGCGCATGGCCGGCGTTTTCGATAAACTGGCGCGCCAGTTCTTCCTGCGTCGTCCAGTCGCCACGCACTATCTTGTCGCCAACGCCCAGACCGTAGGAGCCACTGGCGGCGCCAAACACCCGGCGTAAATCCTCTGCCTGCGTTAGCGGATTGAACGCTTCATCTTCATCACATGCGGCGACCGCGCGCACGGCGTCGTTAAAGAGCGCAATCAGGCCGGGAAACATGTCGCGGAATAGTCCCGAGACATGCAGGGTCACGTCAACGCGAGGGAATTCGCACAGCGCCTGCGGCAGAATTTCAAAGCTGGTGACGCGCGCGCTCGTCGTATCCCAGACAGGCGTCACGCCCAGCAGCGCCAGCGCCTGCGCGAAATCCTCGCCGCCGGTGCGAATGGTCGCGCTCCCCCATAGATCGAGCATGATATGGCGCGGATAATCGCCGTGGATTTGCAGGTGGCGGGTGATCACCTCGCGCGCCGCCTGACGCCCGATGTCGCAGGCGGTCTGTGTCGGCGCATGACGGGGATCGATGCAGAACATATTGCGGCCGGTCGGCAAGACGTCGCTGCGACCACGTGAAGGCGCGCCGGCGGGACCGGGTTCGACGAAACATCCATCCAGCGCCGCAAGCAAAGCGCTTCTTTCGCTGACCGCGCAGGCGTTACGAACAGGATCATCATCGGCGCGGCCAAACACATGCAGCCCGTCGCCGATCCGCATTTCCTTGAGGTCGCACATCCAGGCGTCTAGACGGGCCAGCGTAACGGCGATGTCCATGTCTCGGGAGATGCCGCATTCGGCCGCCAGCCCGCTCCGTTCGGCTTCTTCGACAATCGTATTGGCGATGCGCTGGGCGCGTCTCGGATCAAGGGCGGATGCCGTGGCGTATTCATCGAGCAGCGTTTCAATCCGCTCCGCCGCATCAAAAAGTGACGCCTGACGTAAGGGCGGCGTGAGATGGCCAATCGTCACCGCTGCTGTGCGGCGCTTGGCCTGCGCCGCCTCGCCGGGGTCATTGACGATGAACGGATAAATCAGCGGCGTCGGCCCGAGCACAACTTCCGGCGCGCAATGTTCCGACAGCATGACCGATTTTCCCGGCAGCCATTCCAGCGTGCCATGCGCGCCCAGATGGATCAGCGCGTCAATGTTGCGGACATAACGTAGCCAGAGATAGAAGGCGACATAGGCATGTCGCGGCGGATGTTGCAGATCGTGATAGCTTTGCTCGCGGTCTGCCCGTGCGCCGCGATCGGGTTGCAGGGCGAGCACGAGATGGCCGACGACGATGCCGGAGAGATGGAAGGCGTCGCCCCGTACAGCCGGATCGTCCTGCGGCGCGCCCCATTGCTCGATTATGTTTTGCGTAAATGTCGCCGGCAGCGCGCCAAACCAGCGGCGATAATCATCGAGCGAAATCGCGATCTCTTGCGCCGCGTCTTCCAGTGCACGGATGATGCTGGCGCCGTCATCCTGAAACGTCTCTCTCCCGATATCGTAGCCCGCAGCCTTTAGCGAGGAGAGTATCTCCATAACGCTCGCTGGCGCGTCCAGCCCGATGGCGTAGCCGCTGCGGCCGCGGCGGGCCGGATAGTCGGATAGAATAAGCGCCAGACTCTTTTCGTTATTCTGTTTACGTCGCAGCCTTGCCCAATTGGCGGCGAGATCGGCGACGAAGCCAATCCGCGAAATCTTCGGCGCATGGCGGGTCGTATTGAATTCCGTCACGCCGCGCGTCTCGGCGGGCTTTTTAAAAGAAATGCCGCGGGTGAAGATCCGCCCATCGACTTCCGGCAGAACGACATTCATCGCGAGGTCGGCGCCATTGGCGCCACGCGCAGAAGTCGACCATGCTTCATAAGTGCTGGTCGCCAAGGCCACTTGCAGAACCGGCGCATCGGCGCGATCCAGCACAGCGCCATTCTCACGTCGCGCAGAAAAAGCCGTGCTGTTGATGATTACATCTGGCGCGAAGGCATCCAGCGCCTGCGCGACGATGTTTTCACTCTCTGGTTCTTTCAGGCTGGCGACATAGTGCGCGTCGACCGCGAAGCCGCGCGCGGCGAGCGCGTCTGCCAGGGCATTGATCGGCGCGACATCATCGGCGAGATAAAGCGAGCGATAAAAAATCACACTCGCGCGCAAGGCGTCGGCTTTCCCGGCGCGACAGCCGGCGGCGAAGCGTCCTGCATTGGCGACAGGCGCGCTTTCGCGCCATGCCATATCCAGGCCGGTCAGCGTTGCGGCGTAACGCAGGAAATTTTGCAGATTATCGGGGCCGCCGTCCTGAAAATAACGCCAGATATGATTGAGCGTTTCGGCGTCGAGCGTTGAGGCGCGCGTAAGGCGCATATCGTCGACGACATCGCCCGGCACAATCGCCAGGCTGATTCCGCGTGCGCGCGCGAGCATTTCGAGCTGTTCGACGCCATAGGCCCAATAATCCTTGCCGCCGAGCAGGCGCACCACGATCAGCTTTGCATGAGAGGCGACGGCGTCGAGATAGAGATCGACGGAGTAGGGGTGCTTGAGTTGCGCAAGCTGCGCGCAGCGCAGGCCGGGATAATCCTCATTCTCATGCAGCCGCGTCAGCAGTTGCAATTCTGAATCGGAAAAAGACAGAAAGACAATATCTGCCGGCGTCTGGCCAAGATCAGTCGCCGCGCCGGCGTCGTCGAGACTGTGAATGTCGCGCGGGAGCAGATGCATCGCGCCGCCTCACGGCTCCAGCAGCGCAGCGGCGATGGCGTCGCGGTCGAGACCTTTTTCGCCAATGACCACGAGACGGCCGGCGCGCTGCTCTTCGGGTTTCCATGGACGGTCGAAGTGATGCTGGATGCGCGCGCCGACCGCCTGCACCAGAAGGCGCAGCGGCTTGCCGGCGACTTCGACGAATCCCTTGACGCGCAATACGTCATGATCGCGCGCAATGCGTTCGATCCGCGCCGCCAGCGCTGCAGGATCGGCGATAGCGGGAAGCGTCACCACGAAACTGTCGAAGTCGTCGTGATCATGATCGGGCTCGGCGTCATGATGCGAAGGCCGGTTGGCGAGATCGTCTTCTGCGGCCGCCGATAGTCCCAGAAGCGCTGTTGGATCGACCCGCCCCTGTCGCGTGCGCAGAATAGGCGCGGCGGCCCGCGCCTGCTCGGCGAGGCTGGCAGCGACAGTCTGTTCTTCAGCAGCATCGAGCAGATCGGTCTTGTTGAGGATGATCAGATCGGCGCAGGCGAGTTGATCCTCGAACACTTCCTCAAGCGGATTGTCGTGATCGATGGTTTCTGTCTCCGCCCGCTCGCGTGCGACCGCATCGGGATCGTCGACAAAGCGCCCTTCCGCCACGGCCTTTCCGTCGATCACCGCGATGACGCCGTCAACGGTGAGCTTCGAACGGATCGCCGGCCAGTCAAATGCCTTCACCAGCGGCTTCGGCAGCGCCAGTCCGGATGTTTCGATAATGATATGATCCGGGCGTTTCTCATGGGCGAGCAGCGCCTCAATGGCGGGAACGAAATCATCGGCGACGGTGCAGCACAGGCAGCCGTTCGCCAGTTCGACGATGTTCTCTTCCGGACAATTCTCGACGCCACAGGCGCGCAGAATGTCGCCATCCACGCCGACATCGCCAAATTCATTGATAATCAGCGCCAGCCGACGATCGCCGGCGTTTTCGAGCACATGCCGGATCAGCGTCGTTTTACCGGCGCCGAGAAAG